>JAJRWN010000135.1 GCA_024276745.1 Bacteroidota bacterium | reverse complement strand
TTTAAATCAGACTATTTTTTGTGCCTTTTTCAATTAAAAAAAAGTGCTTCCAAAGAAATTTGAATCGGACTATTCAATACTGAAAATCGACACAAAGTTTCTGGTTTTGCTATTCCTTTTTGCGCATCAATTTACGATTTGTTTTAAATATTATGTTTACTTATCGAAAAGCATACCTCATCTTTAACTCTTAAAATCTAACCAAAACACCCCTACCCTTTCGTTGAGTGGATCACCGATCATTACAATTTCAATAGTATCACCACCAAACATACGTACCTGTTCGATTTTTTGTTTTGGTGTTAGCAAAGGCATGTAGATTGTGCCCTTTATATTCAAGTGTTGACAAGCAAATGCAACGCCTTGCCCGTGGTTTCCAGCACTGGCACACACAATGCCCTTTTCCTTTTCAGATGCCGAAAGACTACTTATCTTATTATACGCCCCCTAATTTTGTAGGGTCTTACTTGTTGCAGATCCTCTCTTTTCAATAAAATGGTGGCATTAAATTTCTTGGAATAATTTATATTTTCAATAAGGGCGTCAGCGAACTTACATCTTTGAGTACATTTGCTGCTTTTTTGATATTTTTAATACTGGGAACATATGTTTTGGCATCTTCCATAAGTATTGATTTTTCCAACAAGGATCCAAGCCTATTCTTGCCTTATATTATTTTTTTCATAGCTTTCATAGACTCTCTCAATCTTGTACCTACCACTTCCACTGAATGTTCGCGAAGTGCTTTGTTCACAGTAATCAGCTTTACATTATCAACACCGTTTCCTTTTTCCACATTATAGGGCTTACCGATAACATCTGTATCTATGGTATTCATGAAATCTGCCAATAACGGTTTGCAGGCATGATCGAACAAATAACAACCGTATTCGGCAGTATCAGAAATGACCCTGTTCATTTCAAAAAGTTTCTTTCTAGCAATGGTATTGGCAATCAATGGGGTTTCATGCAACGATTCGTAATAGGCCGATTCTTCGATTATACCTGATTCTGTCATTGATTCATACGCCAACTCTACCCCTGCCCTGACCATGGCAATCATTAGCACACCGTTGTCATAAAACTCTTGCTCACTGATTTCATCACTGCAAGCAGGCGTTTTTTCAAATGCGGTTTCTCCCGTAGCTTTGCGCCATTCCAATAAATTTTTGTCGTCATTGGCCCAATCTTCCATCATGGTTTTTGAAAAATGGCCACTCATAATATCATCCATATGCTTTTGGAACAAAGGGCGCATAATACCCTTCAACTCTTCCGATAGGTCAAATGCCTTTATTTTAGCAGGGTTTGACAAACGATCCATCATATTTGTGATTCCGCCATATTTTAATCCTTCGGTAATGGTTTCCCATCCGTATTGAATTAACCTAGAGGCATAGCCCGCATCAATACCCTTTTCAATCATTTTATCAAAACAAAGAATCGATCCGGTTTGCAAAATGCCACAGAGAATGGTCTGCTCACCCATAAGATCAGATTTCACCTCGGCCACAAAAGAAGATTCCAAAACCCCAGCCTTATGTCCTCCAGTAGCGGCAGCGTATGCCTTGGCTTGTAAAAGACCTTTACCCTCAGGGTCATTGTTAGGGTGTACAGCTATTAAAGTAGGTACACCGAAGCCTCTTTTATATTCTTCACGGACTTCTGAGCCCGGACACTTGGGTGCGACCATTATAACCGTGATATCTTCACGCACCTGCATACCTTCTTCAACAATATTAAACCCGTGTGAATACGATAAGGTAGCGCCTTTCTTCATCAAAGGCATTACCACATTCACAACATTGGTATGCTGCTTATCGGGCGTAAGGTTGATCACTACATCGGCATTGGGCACCAATTCTTCATAAGTGCCAACTGTAAACCCATTTTCGGTAGCATTTTTAAAAGACTGTCGTTGTTCTTTTATGGCAGCTTCCCTAAGGGTATAAGAAATATCCAAGCCTGAATCGCGCATATTCAAACCTTGGTTCAAGCCTTGTGCCCCACAACCAATAATCACTATTTTTTTGCCTTTTAGTGCCGATACACCTTCTGAAAATTCGCCCGACTCCATAAATCTGCATTTTCCCAATTGATTCAATTGATCTCGAAGTGATAGGGTATTGAAGTAATTTGCCATTTTATGTTTTCTATTTTTACTGATAACTTTCAGCGTTGTTTATATGATTAATTAGTTATTTTGAAATTCTTTGAGCATTGCCGAAATCTGCATCACATCTTTTGATACCGCTATTCGCCCTGAACGCACAAATTGCATGATACCAAAAGGCTTTAATTGATCGTATACTTCATCAATTTCATGCCTTCTTCCTGATTTTGCCAAGACAAAAAAGTCTCTGGCCACAGTAACAATTTGCGAATTGCTTTCTTTGATTATATTTTGGATCTGCCGCTCATCGAATAGTAGGTCTGACGCTATCTTGAATAAGGCCGACTCTTGATAAATAGTTTCTTCATCAGTATGGTAAAAAGCTCTTATTACCTCGATCTGTTTTTCGATCTGACCGACAATATTACGCACCCAAACCTCAGTAGCAAGAATAACTATCGTAAATTTTGATACGTCGTCAATTTCTGATTTAGAAACATTTAGACTCTCTATATTAATGTGTCTCTTTAAAAAAATACCTGATATTCTGTTTAACAAACCTACATTGTTTTCAGAGTACACCGAAATTGTAAACCATTCTTTTTCCATAAGCTTATACCACCTCTATCCTTTCTATTTAGAAAAGAAAATTGGCTGTTTTTTAATTACTGTTTTTTTACCGCTATTATAAGCCCGGTCGACCAATTCATTTTGGTCAACACAAAATCTTCTCTATTTTCTAAATACTTCATCAATCGATCAACGTTCTCTTGATGATCTTTTGGCCAATTAGTCTGGGCAGTCATATCATCAATGATATAAAATCCACTTACTTTGACCAAACTCAATATTTCATCGATTTCGCTGTATTTTCCTGGCCACGCATCGGCAAAAACCACATCGAATTTTGCACCTTTATAATTTTTTATCCACTCAGTACCATCTTCACAAATAATATCGACGCGATTGTCATTGCCAAAATATTCCTCGGCAATTTTGATCAATAAGGGGTCATTATCTACTGTAACCAGCTTTGAATCAGCATCCATTCCATCAATCATCCATGACAAAGAAAGCCCTACACCAGTGCCCAACTCCAAAATATTGGCTTTAGGTCTTGAACTGATCAACGTCTTCAATAAAGAACCAATATAGAGGTCAGAAGG
>JAJRWN010000134.1 GCA_024276745.1 Bacteroidota bacterium | reverse complement strand
ATGAGTCGATTTTAATTTAACGGTTGCACCTAAATCACCGGCCAGCAAGGTTTTTACATTCTCTCTGGTTCTTCCTTGCATGATATATAATTGGTTGATACGTTCGGTAGATCCTGTTTGTGCGTTAACAAAATCATCACCTATACTTATTTTTCCGGAGTACACTTTAAAAAAGCTCATTTCGCCAAGATGGGGTTCGGATATGGTCTTAAATACAAAAGCAACCGGTTCATCATTAGCGTCAAATTTTAAAGCATTGGTATCTTGATTAACTGCTGCTGCATATTCGGCTGCCGTTGGAGCTACATTATCTACAAATCCCATCATTCGGCCGGTACCCATATTTCTGGCTGCTGAAACACAAAATACAGGAAACAACTCATGCTTGATCATGGCCATTTTCAAACCTTTTCGCATTTCGTCTTCATCCAGGCTTCCTTTTTCAAAATATAACTCCATCAGCGTTTCGTCATTCTCAGCTATATTTTCAATCAAATCATTGTGGAGCTTTGCTGCTTTTTCAGCTTCGCTTTCGGGTATGGGTAGCTTTTCGGGTTTACCTCCGCTTTTTGGAAATTTATAAACTGTCATTTTGAGTACATCCACAATAGTATCAAAATCAGGTCCTTGATTTAAAGGATATTGCATCACCGTTACCCCATGACCGAAACGGGCTTGTGCCTGATCTATAGTTGTATCGAAATCTGATTTATCATGATCGAGATGATTAATGGCAAAAATGATGGGTGTTTTGTAATTGGCGGCATATTCCCAGGTCAATTCTGTACCTACTTCAACACCAAATTGAGCATTCAATACCATGATACCCGTATCTGCCACTTTAAGGGCTGAAATTACTTCGCCTACAAAATCATCCATACCGGGGGTATCGATTACATTAATTTTAAATCCGCGCCAATCTGTATGTAATAAAGTTGAAAATATTGAATTACCCCTTTCATGTTCCAAATCCGAATAATCCGACATGGTATTTTGATCGTTGATGCTACCTCTTCTGTTTATCATACCTGATTCAAAAAGCATGGTTTCGGCAAGTGTGGTTTTACCTGATCCGGCATGGCCAAGCAATACTATATTCTTTATGTGTTTATCATCATAGGTTGCCATTGTTATACGTTTTTCTTTTTCGAAATTGATTTCCTTTTTATTTCAGGCGTGTAAACTTAATAAATCTGTCATTATTCAAGCATGATGAAGGTCAAGCTATTTATAAGGAACTGATTATTAAATCGATGTGCAGATGATTTTAGATATCATTTAGCGAATAAGGGTTAAATTTCCCTTCTCTATAATGCTTTCGCCTAAATAATTTTCAAGATGTATGATGTATATGTAAGTGCCAATTTCCTGTTCCCTTCCTTTAAAGGTACCATCCCAGCCGTTTGATGTATTATTGGTAGAAAAAATCTTTTCGCCCCAACGATTAAAAATGCTGAAATCTTTTAAGATTAATGCACCTTTTATTATCGGCAGATAAATATCGTTCAACCCGTCACCATTTGGTGAAAAAGCACTGGGAGCAACAATAAGTTGATCCGATAATACTACAATTTCCGTAGTATCACTTTTCCGGCAGCCATTCAGGTCTAATCCATAGAGGGTATATGTAGTAGTTTGGAGTGGAGTTGCTAATGGGTCCGATAGGTTGGGGTTATTCAATGCTCCATCCGGTGCCCATACATAATTAATGGCACCCGAGCCATGTAAAGTAGTGCTTTGTCCTGCATAAATGGTATCGCTACTTCCGGCATCTACTTGCGGCAATGGCCACACATTTACGGTAGTGCTTAATGTATCGGTACAGCCGTTTACGCTGGTGACAACCAGGGTGTAGGTGGTAGTATTTGCAGGGCTGGAAACCGGATTTGCTATATTTTGATTAGACAATCCATCAGGAGGTTGCCAATAGTATGTTGCTCCTCCTGTAGCCTCTAAATAGGCTGTGTCTTGCCGGCAAATGCTGGTATCGCTGCTTATCGAAGCCTGCATGTTCTCTATCGAAATCGATACGTTTTGATTTAAAGTGCAGCCGCTTGCTGTTGTTATACTGACGGTATAAACCGTACTTGTGGCAGGGCTTGCTATTGGATTGGCAATAGTGGAATCATTCAATGTGGCTCCAGGTGACCATGAATAACTAAAATTGCCCGGAGGAGGCGTATGCCACCCGAATCGTGTGTTTACTCTTTCTTTATACGTAAACTGAGGGGTAGCAAAATTGCAACCCGACATGCCATTACCGTAGTTCCTGATCATGGCATTAAAAGTAGTGGGGTGGGTCATTAAATTATCGGTACTGTTCATCGGACTTCCGTTTGGATTATCCCAACATACCTGAACAATTAGATTTGATACACCATCCCAATCAAAAGGATTGTTGAGTACAAAATTATTCCACGATGTTGTAGTCGAATAGGTATTGCTGCTATACACCAAATCATTGGCCGATTCCCATGCCACTGTACTTAATGAGTTGGCTCCGGTACATCCCATATATATATTGAGATTATTTACATCAGTTGTACTGTTTTTCGAGGCTAATTGTATGGCATAATGGGTAATGATTCCCGGTTTCATACCGATTAATTGCAACTCTTGGGCAGTATATAATATCTGATATTGCATATCTTCCACGTTTCCGGCAAATATGGAAGCTGCCGATGAAGTGCTACCTCCGCCAAGTTCATAGTTTATCAATTTGCCACCTACAGGTGTTGTATTTGCTCCGCAATACATGGTCATAAGCGGGGCATTGCCTACGGCATGTGCCTGCAATTGAACGGGCATGGGAGTGCAAAGAAAAGTATCATTCGATACCGTTAATACCGATGTGTCCACATACACGGTAAAAGAGCTGCTTGCACTACAGGAATTATCATCGGCCGTAAGCGTATATTGTACCGGTGACGCAATATTTGATACTACCGGATTTGCAATATGAGTATCTGATAATCCGTATGCCGGAGTCCATGTGAAATTTAAATTATTCAAATCTTTACTGCATAGTTCCATTTTAATATTCGGCCGGTCTGTAGATTGGGTAGGATTGATTAGGGAACAACCCAGTGTATTATCAAAAAAATCATACAATACCGAATTGTAAATGGTAGGTGTAAAAGTAACTTCATCATCGTTAGACCATGCTGCATTATCAAAGCATATTTCGAAAATCAAATTTGAATATCCATCCCAATCGTATGGGAGGTCAAAATCAAATTTGTTCCAACCTTTTGAACTAACAAAACTCTTTGGATAATATACATTGTATAAGCCATTTTGAAATTTCTTAGGCAGGGTATCTATATTGGTGCAGCCCATACTTATACTAAAATTATTAAATGGTATGCTACTCTGTTTATTGGTAATTTCTAATGAAATGGAAGTAATAATGCCTCCTTTCACACCGGCTGCATGCAGTTCATTGGCTCTGAAAAGAAATTGCATCCGGGAATCTTCAAATGCACCTTCAAATGGTGTTGGCAATCCTGTTGAACTTGAAGAATTGCCTATTTGATAGCTAATGGGGGTTCCGGTACATCCATTAAAATTTGGGCCACATTCTCCGGGCGATGCATATACATTGAGCTGCAATTGTTCTCCCTGACACATAAAAGTATCGATTGCTTCAATCTGAATCCGTGGTATTTCACCTTGTACTACAATTGTTGTACTGTCATGAACAAGACAACCGTCTTTTGATGTAATGCTTACACCATAACTTGTTGTTTTCAGCGGACTGGCGATAGGATTTGGTCCGTTTGGGGTGCTCAAACTGTCAACTGGCATCCATTGCCAGGTATAAGGAGCGAATAGAGAGTCGGCAACGATGTTGATCTGGCTTTGTTCAAATTTACAAATAGTATCGTTTGCACTAATGCTATGATTAAAACCCGGAACAACGGTTACCCGGATAGAATCCGTTGTATTGCAATTGCTTGTGACGTAATAAGTAGTTGAGGAGGTTGGGGCTACTTTGATCCAGGAACTGTCGGCCGAGGCACTTATAATTCCTATTGCAGGTGTCCAGCTAAAATAAGATCCTCCAATTGCAGTTAATTTCTGAGGCCCACCGGATATACAATAGTCCACATCCGGACTTACCGATATTTTTTTAGTAACGAGAATTGAGAAAGCATAGGATTGTGAACCTATAATCGGACATGCATTGTTTTTAATGTTTACAGTAAAAAAATGATATCCTGTATCGTTTATTCCCGGGGTCCAGGTAAAATGTCCTGTAATCGGATTTGTTCCACTACTGCTGAATGTGGAACCGGAGAATATCGTGTTGAACGTAGTGGTCATGAAAACAGAATCCATGGGGTTATTATCCTGTCCTACAATATTAAAATCAATTAATTCTCCGGGACATACCATGATGGTCATGCTGTCAACCAATACGCCACCACCCTGAAAATTCTGAATATTGCTTGTGAATGGAATGGCATTGGTACAGTTGATAATAACTACTTGAATATCGCGCATAGTGCTTCCTATCAATACCCCATTTCTATACTCTTCTACTTTAATCGTGACTACACAAACTTGCAGTCCACTTGCCGTGAAGGTGAATTGCCCTGTTACAGGTGAAAAGCTGAAGGGTGTAGAGCTTAATATCGGATTTTGCAAACTATATCCTCCTCCTACATTGTGCGCAATGGGCAATGCACCTGCCGTCATTGGATTAATCATAGAAAAATATAAAGAATCGCCATCGGGTTCAATTACACCGTGATTATAATTGAAAAGTTGATTTACACAGATAAAGGGCACAGGTAATTCTGTAAAAACGGGTGAATTGTTACTCAATCCGTTGGTATTGTCCAGCCTGGCTTCTATATACATGCTTTGCGAACTGGGATTTTGAAGGTTTGTTATGGCCGCGTTTCTGCAGCAATGGGTCCAACTGATTATCCAGTCGCTACATTGCTTTGGAAAGGTATAAGTACCCCGGTAAGTATAAATCTGAACTCCGGGTAATGAGCCGCCATTGCATGAACTATTTGCAAGCTGTCCCGGGCAAAGTGGCGATACTTCTATGCCCGATTCTGTGGCCACTTTCATAATATTCATACTTGTGCTTACATTGCAAGATACCGAGCTAATGTTGATACTCGCAGAACTGGGTGCGGCTACACCGGCACAATCGCGATAAAATTTTAAGGTTATTTCATATTTATTGCCACCCAAACTTTTGTAAGAAAGGTCGGCACCCATGGCATGACTGGCTTTTGCATATTGATTTCCCAAAAGCATCAATATCAGTAATGACCATATTTGAATAATATAGCTTATGCCGGATTTATTCCTGAAAATAGAATTATAAACTTTATTGGGCGTCATGTTTTTTGCAGCAATATTGATTCAATATTCTTGTGTCTTTTAGTTGAATACAAGACCAATCGACACATAAAGGTACAAAATTTGTAAATCTATTTTGATGTTAATATTGTATTAGCTGTATTTATAATATCCTTTTCTTTATGTGCCTGCATACATAAAAAGTGCTTTTTGGGGCAAGCCTGAAATCCCAGCTTTGAGCAGGGGCGGCATGACAGTTTGTCTATTTCAAACATTTTAATTTGTTGCATGGGCCTGCCTTTTGTATAGGGGTACATTCCGAATAAGGGTGTAGTATTACCCCATATCACAATGATATCTTTTCCAAGTGCAGCTCCAATATGCATCATACCGGTATCGTGGGTGATGAGTAAAGCTGCGTTTTTAATCAATAATGCCGATTGATTTAAACTGAGCTGCCCACAAGTATCGCTTATATTTTTATTTACTTCTTGCCGGATATATGCAGCCGTTTCTTTTTCATTTTTGCCTCCTATAAGTACAATATGTTGGGCAAGCCCTTTGCACAAACGAACTATCTTTTCTTTCGGCAGCCTTTTGGTGGCAAATTTTCCTCCAATAGCAATTACGATATATCGTCCGGGAATATTTTGTTTCAGTTTTTCGGGTATGAAGGTGTCGTCAGGAATAACATATTTTGCTGACCTTTGTTCATTCCTTACTCCCAATGCTCGAACGGCTTGAAAATATCGATCAATCAGGTGAATCCTGGGAAGCCGGTTGATTTTAAAGTTTACGTAAAGCCATTTTTTAAAATTTAATTTTGAAAAAGTAGCATGAGGTTTTTTTAATGTCTGCTTGATGATGAATGACCTGAGATTATGGTGAAGATCTACTACAAAATCGTAGCGATACGACTTTAAGATTTTATTCACTTGTTTTAATGATGTATCTAATACTATAAGTTTGTCGATATCCGGATTGGATGAAAGCAAGGGAGCATATTGTTTTTTTGTGAGATAGTGGATTTCTACATCTTTAAGCTGTGTTTTTATTGCTTCTACTACAGGAGTACTTAATACAATATCCCCAATAGAACTAAACCGGATGATTAATATGCGTTTCATCGATAAACAAAAGAAACCAAAAACATTGACATATCGCTGTGGCGGTTAATTTTTAAATTATTTAACCTAAATTTAAAGTCATGTATTTATTTTCCGGAGGACTAAGCTTACCTTTGCACCCGCAAAAAAAACGAACATGAAATTTAGCCATTTATCCATCGCACAGATTACTTCGGCAACCCTAGTACTTTTTGCCGTTATCGATATCCTTGGGTCTATCCCAATCGTAATTAGTTTTAGAGAAAAAACCGGTCATATTTTTGCCGGAAAAGCTACTGTTGTTTCAGGATTAATCATGCTTGCATTTTTGTTTTTGGGTGAATCCATTCTCCAACTTTTTGGAGTCGATTTAGAATCATTTGCTATGGCAGGTTCTTTTATTATTTTTTTAATTGCCATTGAAATGATTCTCGGTATTACACTTTTTAAACCGGATCCAAACGAAACGGCTTCAGCCAGCATTGTACCGCTTGCTTTTCCTTTGATTGCCGGTGCCGGAACCCTTACTACTATTCTCTCTATCCGTTCGGCCTATTATGTCGAAAATATTATCATTGCTATTTTGGTTAATCTCTTGTTTATCTATGTGGTTTTGAAATCGGTACCTTGGTTGGAAAAAAGATTGGGATATAATGGCCGGGCTATTTTGCGCAGGGTTTTTGGTATTATATTATTGTCGATTTCTATTAAATTATTTACGGCTAATTTTGTGCTGCTTGATTTTATTAAATAAATAAATTTATAATGCTTGGATTGCAACTTCCCAGTGACCCACGCTGGGTTAATCTGGCCGAAAAAAGTCTTGAAGATATTTTAACCGATCATGCTTATTGTGAACAAAAGGCTACTTCTGCATGCATCTCTCTTATCCAACAGTATCCCGGTAAGCATGAATTATTAGAAAAAGTATCACCTGTTGTGAGCGAAGAATGGAGTCATTTCAGAATGGTATTGGCTGAGTTGGAAAAGCGCGGACTGAAATTAGGCCATCAAAGAAAAGATCGATACGTAGAACAATTACAAAAAATCAGAAAAAAAGATGGTTCTGCTGAAGAATCTTTAATCGATAAATTGTTGATGTGTGCACTCATTGAAGCCCGGAGTTGTGAAAGATTCCGCCTATTATCGGAAGCATTAAACGATGATTCTTTAAAAAAATTTTACCGGAAATTTATGGTCTCCGAAGCCGGACACTATCGGATGTTTATCGATTTAGCCATGACTTACGCTCAGGAAATGGATGTAAAAAGCAGATGGAAATGGTGGCTGAATCAGGAAGCTGAAATCATGAAAACACTTGAAATAAGAGGCGATTTGATTCATTGATTTTTTCAGGATGCTAAAAACCGGATATTTCGCATGATGCCTTTGTATTGGCTGCGTTGCAATGCCGAATTTTTGAATAACTCGTTAAAAAAGACTTCTTCCATTTCTAACCAGTCTTTACTGGACATACGCAGCATGCGTTCATCGGCTTTAAAGGCTTCTTCGTTATGCGTTGTTGCAAAACGATTCCAGGGACATACATCCTGACATATATCGCAACCAAATATCCAGTTTTCAAATTTTCCTTTCATTTCTGCCGGCAATTCCTGATCTTTTAATTCTATAGTAAAGTATGAAATACAGCGGCTTCCGTCAATTTTCCTGGCATCGAGAATAGCTCCGGTAGGGCATGCATCAATACATTTTCTGCAGGTTCCGCAATGATCGCTCTTCGGTCCATCAGTTGTTAAATCCAAATCAGAAATTAATTCGGCCAGAAAGAAATAACTTCCTCCTGTTTTTGTTATCAGGTTTGTATGCTTGCCTATCCATCCTAATCCGCTTCTTGCTGCCCAGCTTCTTTCCATCACAGGTGCCGAATCTACAAATACACGACCGTTAATATCGCCAACATTATCTTTTATCCACTTAAAAAGAAGATATAGCTTGTCTTTGATTACCTGATGATAATCTTTACCCATCGCATAACTTGAGATTTTTGGTGCTTGATTGTCATACTGCCTTTCGTTAGTATGATAATTATACAGGAAACTGATAACGGTTTTCGCTCCCGGTACAAGCAAACGAGGGTCTAATCGCTTGTCAATATTGCGGTTCATATAGCTCATCTTTCCCTGGTATCCTTTTGCCAGCCAGGATTCTAAACGATAAGCATCACCGGTTAAATGTTCCGCTTTGGAAATACCTACTCCATTAAAGCCCATATCAAGGGCTTTTTGCTTAATGATTCGACTTAGCTGTTGTTTATCCAATTTTCTGTATTCAAAGATAATGCTCTTTTTCAGCTTCTCTCTGCTTTGTACTAAGCTAATAAATTATTGACCAAAGAAACAGATACTTAGGTATAAAAACATAAATATCCGTTAATAAAATAAAGACAATGGATATATCTAACTAAATGACTAAAAATAAAAAGTGAAACATATAAACAGCTAATACGTAAAGCCGGTTCTGTAAACATCACTATCTAGCTTCTCAATCTTTTGTTTATAAACACCTCAATCTTTTTTTAATTATTCGCCTTTGCGAATTAAAATAATATGTATGAAAAGGCTTACAAATACCCTTTTTAAGTTCTTGTTTTGCCTCTTTGCAGGCATTTTGGCAAAGGACTTAAAAGCAGGAAACGAAAACTTACTTAGTGGTTCCTATATTATCGATATGGGAGTATCACCGCAAACAGTAGCCAACGGATTGAAACCCTACGGTTTGATATGTGATTTGATTATCAACTATCAGATTCCAATAAAATGGGTGATCAACCCTTCAAAAGCAAAAGATGGCCTGGATTTTACTTATAATGGTAATGATTATAATGGGGGACCTTTCATCATTCCATCCGAATATATTGATTCCACGATTCAATCTGTTATAGCTGCTTGGAATTTAAAAGGGATAATCGGTCTTTACACTACATCAAGTATAACGGTACCTGTATATGCTACCATTCGAGCATTTCCGAATTTGGTAATCGACCAGCAGAGTGCCAATCTGATCACACCGTATTTCACAAATGCAGAAATCAGTTCAAGTGTATATTTTATCGGTTTACCCAGCGATTTGAGTTTATGTGATGATATTTATGCGATGCCTCATGCTGATCCGGCCTGGTCAACACATAGCTATTTGTATGATTATGTTGTGAATCAGGGAGGATGGTTTTGGTCATCTTGTCATGCTGTTTCGGTAATGGAAAATTTAAGCGATCCAAACCCACCTTATCATCAGTTGGATTTTCTTAGTACAGGATTACAATGTTATGATTCGGCAAAATGCGGATCGATAACGGAATGGCATACCAAAAATGTTTCGGATCCGATTACTTATAATACGTCCTACAATTCGGAGCCGGTCATGCAGTTTATCGGTAATATGGATGATGCCACCAGAAATGGTTCGGAACAGTGGTATATTCCATTGAGTACGAGTACATGGCGATCTACTACCAAGCGTACGGTTACTACAGCAAGCGGCTCTGCTCCTTCCGAAGGGGTATTAATGGCGATAGGGCATGCCTATGGAGACACTGCAAATGGTATGGTCATGTATGAAGCAGGTCACGAACATACTGATGGAACAGTAAGCCATCAGGTTGCGGCTCAAAGAGCATTTTTTAATTTCCTGCTTTATTCTGTCATTAATAAAGGTATTTTACTAACAGGGCAGGGACCTTTATCGATTAATTCGGGAAATGATTCTACTTTTATTGTTACTCCTGTAAACGGTACTGCTCCTTATACTTATAGTTGGACTTCCACTATTGCAGGTACTTTTTCGGCTCCTAACGATTCTATTACCACTTTTCATCCCGATTCGGTAAGTGGCAATTCAAGTACTCAAATTTCTGTAGTGCTTACTGATGCCTGCGGACGTTCTACTTTCAAATCTTGGATTGTTGCTATTTACCCTCCTAATGGTATGCTTCCTGTTCAATTAAGTGATTTTATAGGCAGTGAATTGGAAGAAAATATTGTATTAAAATGGACTACCGCCAGCGAAATTAACAATGCATGGTTTGAAGTGCAACGTAAACTGACCGGCCAGGAAGATTTTGCTGATATTGCCAAGGTAATGGGCAAGGGTTCTACAAATATTCAGAATAGCTATTCATTTTTGGATACAAAGCCGCAATCCTACCCGGGCACCATATATTATAGGCTCAAACAAGTAGATTATAATGGTCAACACGATTACTCATGGATTATTGGAATAGATTATAAACCTCAGAATATAAGCGAATTAATTATATTTCCAAATCCTGCAAGCAATGCTATCCACACCAATTTTGTTTTGAAATATTCCGCTAAAGTTTCTTTAGATGTTTTTGATGTAAAAGGAAAATTAGTTTATGTGGTCTTGGATCAGGTAAACTTACCAGCCGGTACTTTTCAGGGATTTATTCCATTGCAGAGTTTGCCGGATGCAAACTACTATATCCGGTTAAGTTTTGGCTCAGAATGGTTTACCAGAAAATTTGTAAAACTTAATAATTAACTGATTCAGGAAACAAGTTCGGGGGTGGATCGTAAACAATTGTGTATTTAGTACACCGATTGATCGACTATCAGGACAGGCTATTAGGTATTTATGGTATTAATACAATTGTGGATCGAATATGTATTTCAGGAAAACAGTGATAAAATTTATCGTTTTTGTAGCATTCATGTATGGCAGGATTGCTGCTTACGCCACTGTTAACGATACCCTTCCTTCGGGTTCTTATCTAATCAATATGGGTATTGTTCCACAAACCTATTCCAACGGATTAAAACCTTATGGATTAATCTATGATTTAACAGAAAATTTTATCGTTCCGGTTGAATGGATTATCAATCAGACTAAATCGCATGACGGTACTGATTTTATATATAATAGTACCGTTTATAAAGGTGGTACTTTTGCAATTAAGGCCAATTATATAACCGCACAAATTGATTCAGTTATTACTGCATGGAATAATAGGGGGGTAGTAGGCGAATATACGACTTCTGCCCTAGTGGTACCGGTTTATCAAACCATTACCACCTTTCCAAATTTAGTTATCGATCAGCAAAGTTCTGATTTAATTACTCCTTATTTTGACAGTGCAGGTATTCCTGCCACTTCCTATCGAATCGGTTTACCCAGCGATTTAAACAATTGCGATGATTTATATGCTATGCCTCATGCCGACCCTGCCTGGTCAACGCATAGTTATCTTTATGATTTTGTTTCAAATGGTGGTTATTTTTGGGCTTCCTGTCATGCTGTTTCTGTTTTGGAATCATTATATGATGCAGGTCCTCCTCTTAAAAAGTTAAATTTTCTTACCTCTGATGGTTTGCAATGTTTCGATCCGGGAAAATGTGGCTCTATTCCGGAAAGCCACGATAAAACCGCATCAAAACCATATTCTTATTTAAGTGGTTATGGTGCATCTCCTATTATGCAATTTATGGGGGGCATGGATAGTGCAACCGAAAACGGTTCGGAAGAATGGTATATTCCCTTAAGCAGTGGTCAATGGTTGAATACAACCCAAAGACCTTTGATTACGGATGATGGTAGTTCTCCGGGCGAAGGAGTAAAAATTGCTTATGGTTATGCCTGGGGCGATTCGAGTAAAGGTATGGTGATGTATGAAGCTGGTCACAGACTTACCGAAGGTCCTGAAGATGATTGTGTTTCGGCTCAGAGAGCTTTTTTTAATTTTTTATTTTTATCCATTTCAGATAAAGCTTTAGGTGTAAATGCAAATGTAGCTACTCAAATTTATTCGGGTAACGATACCACTTTTACAGCTTCTATTTCGGGTGGCTCTGGCCCTTATACCTATCAATGGTCGGCCGATTGTTCCGGTACTTTTTCTGCACCGAATGATTCGGTTACTGAATTTACTCCTGATACCGTCTGGTCTTCGACACAATGTGTTATCACGCTTCAGGTTACGGATAATTGCAGCCGTTCTAATTTTGATACCTGGATTATTACTATCGATCCTCCTCAGGTTTTATTACCCGTTGGATTGCGTGATATTGAAGTTGAACTTGAAAATGAAGATGGCCATAGTACAAGCAATCTTACCTGGTCAACTTCGGTAGAGGTAGATAATGATCATTTTGATATAGAAAGAAGATTGGCTTCCGAAAGCATTTTTTCTGTCATCGGTACTGTGCAGGGTGGGGGCACCTTACTCTCCGGAGCATCCTATTCTTTTCAGGATGATGTTGATGCAGTATCATCGGGTAAAATTTATTATCGTTTAAAACAGATTGATTTTAACGGTCATTTTGGCTATTCTCCAGTTGTTTCTGTCGATATAAAACCACATTTTCAATCTGAAGATCTTCAGATTTATCCTATTCCGGGACAAGCTTTATCTGACCTGAATATAAATCTGCCAATGGAAGATGATAATGGCAGCCTGACCATCAAACTGTTTGATTTGAATGGAAGACTGATAAAAGATGAATTCTTTAATCAATTAAATGAAGGTGCTAACCTGTTGAGTTTTCATTTACCTGATATAGAATCAGGGTTATATTTATTGCATTTGAAGTTGCCGGGACAAACAATCAACAGGCAAATTATGATTCAAAGAAAATGATATGGGGAGAATCAACCTCCTTGCATGGCTTCTTCAAAAGTCATAATTTTAAATCCATCTAAGGAAAACAAATGATTATCCACCTGATCGCTGATATTGGTAATATTCATATTTTCCGTATGTCCGTCAGTATAGTTTATTGCTACACTCATTGGTACACCTTGTAAATCAAATGTTTCAAAACGGCTTTCTTTTTCGGTATCGAGCCGGTCGAATACTTTTGCAATTTTAAAAAAGTCAAAGGGTAAATCGTGTGTAATCCAGATAGTACTTTGCGATTCTTTATTTTGAGCAATGATTTCTTCGCAATGATATCCTTCAATGGTTTGGCTTTTTCCACTCGCTTTTATAGTCGTTGTTTTTGCCGTATTGTTTCCGGGTGTTGATGAGGAACCGGATGGAGGAAGTTCCATGGAAATGGCTACTTTTTCACCGTTTTCGGTACTGACGATATAAGCCTTATTGTTTGCCGGATCGATAAGCACCCAGTTTTCACTCGATAGCTCACCGTTTTCAATATTCAATAGCGCTATTTTATCCTGATGCAATGAGATGATAGTGCTTGTTGCCGAATGCTCATCTTTATTGTTTAAATAAAAGGAATAGTCCTGTGCGCGTGCAATCATTCCGGATAAAATGGAAATACAGAATAAGTAGAATATTTTTTTTGTCATGATTTAAACTTTATATCTTGTTTTTAAAGGTGATGTTTTTACGAATAATTGTTTAAAATGGTAGCCTGAAAGGGCGGCAATACCGGCAGCAATTCCACCTATTGTGGCACTCACTAAGGCCATTATGAAAGCATTTGGTAAACCAAAAATAGCAGCGGTTCTCGAAGCCATCAAATGCCCGTTTTGCAGATTAATCAGCCATGCAAATATCAGCCAAAGCAGAAATACAGATAGAAAACCCGTAGCAAAGGCCAGGAAAGCTTTTTTGGGAATCAGATAACCCATGATAAATGCAATAGTCATGGCTATCCACCAGGGGAAGAAAAGTTCTGCGATATAAATAAAGATAGCTGTGATACCGATTGTAATAATAGTTTTCATTTGGTCTTAAATATTTCGGTGAAAGAAGTATTGACAGTTTTGCTACCTGAAGGTAAAAAGACAATGCGGTTATATTTTCCGGCTGCCCATGGTTTTGCCCAATTATCGTAATACCGGCTACCGGGATTACCACTCTGCCCGCCCGGATAGATACCCCAGGCACGAATACTGTCGCTATCCATGGCTACTATCATGCGCCACGATGGTCCATGGGTTTTTGTGGTGGCATTAATAACCCCGGTACCACCGCCTGTTTCCAATTCTCCTACATCAAAAGGATACAAGGTTTGTGACAGATGTGTGAGCCGGGTTGATTTAAATTTGCTCCAGGTAAAATCGCTGCCATTTTTATTGATCCATTTATTCAGCGAATCGTTGGCTTGAGAGAAAGCTAAGCTTACAATATCTTTTGCAGTTTCGGTTTCCCCTGTATTTTCTATGTCAAAGAAATGATTATCAGGATGTTTTTTTAAGATTGATGCGGTAATATAATCTTCCGGAAACACAAGTTTTTCATGGGGTTTATCAAATTCGTCCCAGGTAAGGTGGTAGAAAAAATGCCACCATAAATGCCAAATCGTAGCTGCTTCTGATTGAGCACTCATTTGTCTGTTCCATGCGGTTAGCATATCAACACGTTGTTTTGCATTGCCGGGATTTTCTTCATGCTTCAACATATTCAGCATCAAAGGCAATAATTCGTCTGCTAACATGATATCATTATTGTTTTGCATTTCCATCATCCAAACGGGGGTAATCGAATCGTTGCTTCTCAGCATTTTATTGATTTCCTGATTACGATAATATTCAAAATCACCGGTATAATAATAAGGATAGGTGCTATCGGTAGGATGTTGATTGGCAGAACTCACAAAACCACGATCAGGATTGATAATATGTGGATTTTGT
Organism: Bacteroidota bacterium; assembly: GCA_024276745.1. GTDB lineage: Bacteria > Bacteroidota > Bacteroidia > Chitinophagales > S012-47 > JAJRWN01. Next base: position 4,627 of record JAJRWN010000134.1, on the reverse strand, counting down.
TTTTGTGGTATCATACCTTGCCAATCGTTTATCGAGCGGCTTCCATCCAAAATAAATTTTCCTTGTTCTTTCCATTTTAAAGGAAATTTTCCTTGTTGGAAAATGGCGATATTTCCTTTCCGGTCGGCATAAACAAAATTTTGACCGGGACAGGCAAAATCGGGTAAGGCTTTGAGATAATCTGTTGTATTTTGGGCTTTGTTTAAATGATAAAGTGCCAGTAATTCATTGGAAGGATCGTGAGCTGTCCAGCGTACGGCTAAACCGCTTAAAGAAGTATCGCCCGGATAGGAAGGGTCAAAAACTACCGGCCCCTGATGAGTAAATACAAGTGTATCGATAAAATTGGCACTTCCTTTTACTTGATAGGTATCAATTTCTATACGTGTATTTTTCCAGCTTCCGTCAAAGAGATAACGATGTCTGGAGGCATTCTCAAAAGTTATTTTATACCAATCTTTCACATCGCGAGCGGCATAAGTCATACCCCAACTGATCGAATCATTGAAGCCGATAATTACCGTAGGGGCACCGGCCAGCGATACACCGTAAACATTAATTCCGGGTGCACTTAATTGTATTTGATACCACAATGACGGAAGATTCAGACCCAGATGAGGATCGTTGCAAAGAATAGGTGCGCCACTAAGTGTTTTTGAGCCTGCTACCGCCCAATTGTTCGAACCGTTGTGTTTGTCAGGTTCCATTACTTTCAGCATTGATATATTTTCGCTTGATGCTATGTTGAAGATAGAATCCAAATTAAGAGCTGTAAAGTCCCAGGGGTTTCCTGCGGGTATTATAGGATCGGGTGCTCCCGGAAAATCAGGAAAAAGTTTTTCAAAATCTTCGGCTCCAATCATTTCCCGGATTTTCGTAAAGGCGAGGTCATCATCACGCCAGGCCAGATCGAAAGCCATAAATTTTACCAGTAATGCTGTTTTTAACATGGTCCAGGGTTCCGGTTTATAATCCATAAGCTTAAACTCTACCGGGTAATCGGCATAGCTTAGTTGGCTGATGTATTGATTTACTCCCTCGCAATAGGCACTTAAGATGGTATTGCTGTTAGCATCGGCACGAACCTGTTGAATCATTTTTTTAGCTCCGTAAACCATTCCGATGCGTCTAAAAAAACGGTCGGTTTTTAAACCTGATTTTCCAACGGCTTCCGATAATTTACCACCGGCAAGCCGGGTTTCAATGTCCATTTGCCAAAGCCGGTCGCGGGCATGAATATATCCTTGCAAGTAAAATAAATCGTGATTGTTTTGGGCTATAATATGCGGTACCCGGTTTTTGTCCCAGCTTACCGAAGCATCGGCCTGCAAACCCGGTAAGGTGAAACTTTGGTCATGTTCTTTTAGTTTTTCTCCGGCATTTTGCCAAAACCCATGAAAGGGGTCTAATAATTTGCCTAAGGGAGGTATCGAGCCTGTTTTGGTGTTCAAAAGGTAAGCTATTCCAAACATCAATACTAAAGCAATTATAAATTTTATAAATTTCATTATCTGCCTGTTTACCATGTTAAATTAAAACAAAATTGCGAAAGGCCTTACAGGGTTTAAAAAACAGGCCGGAGCAAAGCGAGATATGCGGCTTCCCGGTTTTGGTATGCTATCTGTAATTGCCATCCGGTATTCAGGGCTTTTTGTCGCAGGGTTTCAGGGTCGAGGAATAGCCATTTAAAAGGTAATCCGCTTTTAGATTTATATTCGAAATGAAATTTTACTTCGCCCGGGTATTTACCGTTCAAATAGTTTATTTCTGCTTTCCGGTCGCTGGCAATATCTGCCGAGTCAAACAAGACTATGCCACCGGGTTTCAATAGCTTGTGGCTTTGTTTTAGGAATGCACCTAAACGATCTAAGGTGCCGATAAAACCGATGCCGTTCATCAACAGCAGAATGCTATCGTATTGTTCGTGTTCAAGTGAAAAAAAATCTAAACAACGGGCTGTACTTAAGCCGCGTTTTTGCATGATATCTACTGCATCAGGGTTGATATCAATCGGAAAAACTTCTAATCCGCGGTCTTGCAATGCGATACTGTGATTGCCGGCTCCTGCGCCTACTTCAAGCACTCTGCCACGGCAGAGGTCGAGGGCATATATCTCGGCATCGGGCATTTCGCTTTCGTTACGGAAATAATAGGAGAGAGGGATTTCGCGCTTGCCCCAAAAACTGTGTTCAATGATTTCAGTATCAGTTTCGCCTGAATAGTAATCTTGCATGGCTTTACCTAATAGTTCCCAGCTTGCCGACATGTTGCGATGTTTTTACCGATTCGAAAGTAGTGATTTTCGAATTTGTTTTACGGCCCGGGATATTTTAGGGGATGAACACAGCTGATTTTGTACCCGTAAAGATAGCGTTTAAGCATATCGGAAGGATGAAAGGGTGGTCTTCCTTCATCTGCGGGCGTGTCTTTAAATCCCAATTCTTTGATAGGCAAAATATCTACAAACAAATCAACAATTCTCGCCCAAGAGTCGTGTTTTACTATTGTATCAAAAGAAATCATCTGCAATTGATTTCTGTCAAATCCTTGAATAAAATCCATGTGTTTTTGTTCTTGTGATTACAGCTTCAAGATACGAAAATCAATTGTAATAAAAAAATTATTTATTAAGAAAAGAGACTTAGTTTTTGCGCAGTCTGACGGTTTGAATATGGTGCGTTTGGCATTTCAACGGTCCAATCTTTCAAATTACTACTATATTTATTAATTGCTATCATCTTCATTTTTAGCACCATCTGCCAAATGCACTATATTTTTTGTTACAGCCAATATTTTATTCATCAAAGTAGTCAGAATCAATTTTCTTTACTAAATAATTTGATTGGGTTGATAATCCAATATCAAATTCAAACATTAAGTCTGTAAGTTGTTCTCCGTCAATCAATATTATTTTATGTTCAATACTTGAAACGAATTCGTAAGCACTTTTCGGAAAATTCGAAGTTGTTATAAAGATTCCTTTTCTTGCTTTTTTTGATAATAATGCTCCTGCAAAATCTCTAACTTCTCTTACTGGAACTGTATTATCCCATCTTTTTGCTTGTATATAAATTGTGTCAAGACCTAATTTATCTTCTTTAATTATTCCGTCTATACCTCCATCATTAGATTTTCCAATTGCTTTTCCTGCGTCCTTTCTTGAACCGCCATAACCCATTTTTGTCAATAAGTCAACGACTAAATTCTCAAAGAAAAATGGACTACAATTCTTAATCGTATCTAATAAGTCTCGTGACAAGTCATATTTTAATTTTTGATAAGCATACTCAAGTGCCTCTTCTGGCGTTTCGTTAGTCTCTCTCGTTTCTAATATCGAGATTTCTTTTTCTTTCGATTTATTCTTTTTACTAATAGATTCTGTGAAGTCCTTAAAATCTTTGAAGTTTGCCAAATCCTTTGTCCTTAATTCAGTAGGGTTAGTTTTTAGAAAATTAAGTCCTTGCTCTGTTATTTGATGCGTACCGCGTTTCTCAGATTTCAGAAGTCCAGCCTTTGTAAGGTAAAATCTTGCCCATCCAACTCTATTGTCAAAAATTGCTTGATTTCCACTTGGTAATAACTCCCTTTTTTCTTCTTCAGTCAAGTCAAAATATTCTGCTAATGATTCGACTACGTCTCTAAATTTATGTACTTTATTATCACTTGTCAGTTTTAATAAAGGAAGCATTATTGTTTGATAATCTGGTATCATTTTATACTATGTATTTTGTTTCTTATTATTGGCTGTAACGTCTGTATAAACCACAATGCATTTTATACACCTTATCTGTATCTTCATTTAAGGGATTGTTAATTAAATGCTTATCTACAATAATTGCCTCTAAGGGGCTTTTTATTTTGTACAGAGATTTATTGCCTTTATACCTCAAACCTTTAAACATTAATCCAAATATAATAAATAAATGGCTTTAGATGAAATAAATAATATAATTGTTTTGCAGCAAAGTTGCAAAGATTCCGGCCCTTGTTGTATCATTCCTGTCCTCTGTGTGAAACTCTGATGAGACGAAAAACGATATAAATTACAAAGCATTGTTTTATATCTTTTACGAACTATGTTTTATTTTATTTGGTTACACGTAATGATTCCTGATATATGTAGTGCTAACAAAACTATATGTTAACTTAATGTTTAACCTAAATTAATTAACGATGAAAGAAATGATTAAATTCTTAGAAAATAAAATTCAGCGATGTATTGAATATGGTGATATGGAAAGAGAAAAATGGGCATTTATTCAAGCATTAAAAAAAGCGAACAAATTAAGTTGCCAGAGGAATACATAGAAGTTTCAGAACAGCACGGAAATATTGCCTGATGAATAAAAGATATTATTTCCGGAAGTAAACGATTCAAGCATTCTATTTCCGGCAGAATCTCCTGAAAGGCTTTTGCTAAGCCTTAAAAGCAAAAACGGAGCTATACCCCGTTTTTGCTTTCATCATGTGCTTGCCTAAATCAGTAACCCATTTCTTCCATGTCGTGGTTTTGGCGGTTTCGTTTGTCTTGTTTGTAGTTATTAAACTTATAAGTAAAACCAAGATAAAGTCTTCTGCCTGCTCTTTGATAAATTGTTTGAATCAGGTAAGCACCTTCCACTACCTT
>JAJRWN010000133.1 GCA_024276745.1 Bacteroidota bacterium | reverse complement strand
TTTCTCATTCTGATTGTTGCAAGAAATGAGGATTGAAGATGCAATTACAAAAACTAATAATAAATTTTTCATTTTATTCAAATTGAGATTAGTCAAAAAAAAGGCCCACGATTGTGGACCTTTTATCATTCATTCATTTATACTATTTTAATACCCCGGATTTTGAGGTTTAAGATTTTCATTTCTATCCAATTCATCCTGAGGAAGCGGGAAATGATAATCTCTGCTTGCATCAAAGTTATCATGTGGTTCCAGGGAGTTTGGACCTTTGAACACCTCATCACCTATCCCCCAACGCTTGATATCATACCATCTTTTGTATTCGAAGGCCAGCTCCAGTCTTCTTTCTTCGCGAATGGTATCAGTGAGATTTCCACCGGTTACATCAGGAGGAAAGGCTGTTGGCGTTCCTGCCCAATTACGTGCACGGGCTCTGATTTCATTGATATATCCCATAACTTCCGCATCTTTGCCTCCAAGGTTATCCGCAGCTTCTGCGGCAATCAGCAGGACTTCAGCATATCTCATTAATGGATAATTAGTGTCAGTTTTTCTGGCGGCCCCTGAATGATTACCAGGTCTTTCATAATATTTGGCTATATGTGGGCGCTGTGAACCATGATTTGGCGCGAATTTATCATAGCCTACCCAAACGCCATCGATATATCCCGAATCAATGAAACTCACTTTTCTTCTATAATCATTTTCATTCCAGGTCTCAAATACCTTTAATGAAGGAACACTTACACTCCAGCCGGCATTTGTGTTTTCATTGGAAAAATTCCTGATTCCGGTTACTGATCCCATTAAATCATCTTGCTGACCACTACTTCCGCTGACCTGACCAAGAAAATCAAGCATAAATACATGCTCAGCCAGTCCGTCATTATTAAATCCATCATATAACTCTGCAAAATCCGGCATTAAGCCATAACCGAAAGTAGCTTTATTGTCAATAACAAATTTAGCATTATCGTAAGCTTCCTGGTCATTTCCGAGGGTTAGATGAACCAAAGCTAGAAATGCAGCAGCGGTTCCTCGTGTAGGCCTAGACCTCAAACCGCCATAGGTATCAGGTAAGTTTTGTACTCCAAATTCGAAATCTGCAATAATACCACTATAAATCTCCGCTTCAGGTGTTTTAGAAATTTCCTTTACTTCGGCAGGATCACTGATAAAAAAATCGATATATGGAATATCTCCAAAAATCCGAACCATATGAAAGTAAGTAAAAGCTCTTAAAAATCTGGCTTCAGCAACTAGTGCAGTTAATTTGTCTGCCGGTTCTCCAACAATTTCCGCCCCCGCAATTGCTGCATTTGTCGCACTTATTATTTTATATGCAGTAGGCCAAAATGAAGTAATCATACCATTGTTGGAATCCATATCAAAATCATTTACCTGCTGTCTTCTTCCCGGGGTATTTCTATCACCTATATCAACCATGTCGCCACGCAATAGAAGACTTAGCGCTAATTTACGTCCGTAAAAGCGTTCGCTTGCAATATTTGCATATGAACCGAGAACTGCGGCTTCTACGTCATTTACAGATTTAAAAAATGCCTCTGGAGCAAGTAAACCTATAGGTTCTTCCTTCAAATCGGTACAGCTAAGCACACCGAATATCAAAGTCAATACTAATGATCTATTTATTATATTTTTCATTTTCTTATTCTTTTTATTTGATAATACCAAGTTTTAAAAACCGAGATTCAATCCGAATGTAAATGACTTTGCATTAGGATAACTGGCAAAATCAAGGCCTAGATTTCTATTGCCATTTGTAGCCCCACTAGTCCTGTAATTTACTTCAGGGTCAAAACCCTCATAGTCTGTAATCGTCAGTATATTTTGAGCGCTTATATAAATTCTGAATTTTTTAATATTCAGTTTATCAAGAACCGATTCTGGCAAATTATAGCCCAAGGCTATATTCTTAAGTCGAATATAGCTACCATCCTGAATCCAGCGTGTGGAAGATCTTCTGCTTCTTCCTCCAAATGCTTTCGGTACATCAGTGTTAGTATTGCTGGGAGTCCACCGTCTTAAGGCGGTTGTTGTAGCATTATTCCTTCCTGACAGAAGGTCTAATTCCAATAGAGTATAATTGAAAATATCATTCCCATTTGAAGCTTGGAAAAATACGTTCAAATCAAATCCTTTCCAACTGAAATCGTTGTTCCAACCCCATATAAAATCAGGGTGCGGATTTCCGATGATTGTCCTATCATTGTTATTTAATTGTCCATCCGGTTCTCCGGTCAAATTACCATCGGCATCGGTTAATCCATCAATGTCCCGGAATTTCTCACCTCCTGCATCCTGTTCAAATCCACCACCAGGTATAAAATTATCTCCTTCCTGATAAACGCCATCATAAATAAAACCATAAAAAACGCCAACTGACTCGCCTTCTCTAAGTATTGCAGTTTCGTCAAGACCAACTAAATGACCCGGGCCGGAGCGGTACTGGATATCATTACCATCGGGAAGGGAAAGTACTTTATTTTTGTTTGAAGAAATATTAAAGTCCATATCCCACTTGAATTCACCGACCAGATTCCTGGAATTTAAAGCAAATTCAAACCCTTTATTTTCCACAGATCCAATGTTTTTTAGCTGATTTGAATAGCCTGAATATTCGGGTAATGGAACACTGAATAACAAGTCATCAGTAACCATTGAATAGTAGTCCATTACAAAACCCAACCTGTCTTCAAAAAAACCTATGTCCACACCAATATCAAATTGTTTAGTAGTTTCCCAGGTTAATTCATCATTGGCAACTGAAATTGGAGCAACAGCATTCACCGGCGCTCCACCCTGTATTGTTAAAACATTTCCAAGAGAAGCCAGGGTTTGATAAGGACCTATTGCCCTATTGCCTGTAAGCCCATAGCTCACTCTCCATTTCCATTGACTTATTGTGTTAGAGCCACTAAGAAACTGCTCATCTTTCATATTCCAGGCAAATGCGCCTGAAGGAAAAAAGGCCCATTTATTTCCTTCACTAAACACAGAAGAACCATCATACCTGGCATTGAATGTGAATAAATATTTGCTATTCAAACTATAATTGACACGACCGTACCAGGAAGCTAATTCCCATTCTGACACACCGGAATTAGGGCGTTGCCAAATTGAAGAACCATCTAAATCCCAATATAAACCGGCATCAGTTGGAAAACCTTGCCCCCGGCCACCCCAACTTTCGCTTCTGGACTTTTGATAGGAATAACCAGCCATAATAGAAATATTGTGAATTCCAAACTCTTTTGAATAAGTAAAGTAGTTCTCATTTAATAGAAGTGAACTCTTTGAACCATTTACTCTGCCGTCTCCTCCTACATTGGCGCCACCCTGTAAAACTGAAGGATCATACAGACCGGTTCTTCCGTTGTTGCTACTTGTACCGAGTGTAACTCGAAATTTTAAATCTTTCAAAATATCATACTCTCCATATAAATTTCCCTGGAATCTATCAATTAAACTTTCATTAATTAATTCAGTAGCAATAGCAACCGCATTATCATGTTCATCACTCAGGCGAGCCAATGTATATTTTCCATTATCATCTCGTATTGTCTGATCAGGACCAAATTTTAATGCGGCAGCGACAACACCTGAACTTGTAGCTCCGGATGATCCTTCTTGTGTTCGAACTCCATCCTGGCTGGTACGTCTGGCGAACAGGTTTAAACCAAACTTGAATTTTTCAGATGCTTTGATATCAATGTTACTTGTAACAGAATATCTTTTGAATCCGGAATTTATTATGATTCCCTTTTGATCATAATAGGTTCCTGACAAATAATAACTCACAGCATCTGAGCCTCCGGATATCCCCAATTGATAGTTCTGTATGTTTCCGGTTTGAAAAATTTCATCCTGCCAATCCGTATCATTTCCCAACGGTGTAAAATCCGGATTAGTCTCCTGTATATAATCTGTGAATTGCGCTGCATTAAGCATATCCAATCTATTAATTTCATTCTGGACAGAATAGGAGACATTTAAATCAATATTTGTTTTACCTTTTTTACCTCGTTTGGTGGTGATCATAATAACGCCATTTGCACCTCTTGAGCCATAAATTGCTGTCGCGGAAGCATCCTTCAAAATTTCTACAGATGCGATATCTTCCGGTGGGGGTATTGCACCACCGACAAATCCATCTATTACAAAAATCGGATCACTGCTGGCGTTGATCGAGGTACCTCC
>JAJRWN010000132.1 GCA_024276745.1 Bacteroidota bacterium | reverse complement strand
CCATGGCCGGTAATCTCGGATCAATATTATCTTCAAAAAGAAAAGGTTTTTGATTATCTATATGATCATAATTTTCATAAGGATTTTGCCCATATTCTGCGTCAAATCCTGTATTATTCGATAATATAAGACCATCAGGATAGCGATCAATAAAATCTTTTAGCGACATTATTTGTGAAGGGATAAAAGCAAGCCGCGCTCCACTTAAACTGCCCACCAGGGCTTTGCCTTCTATCTGTTGCCACCACGATTCGGTTTGCCTGTCCCACATCACCAAATCAGATTTTCGCAGCATGCCGGAAGTGCCAAAATCGAGTACAAGATGTTTTCCGTGCCATGGCATTTCACGAGCAAATACAATGGCGGCATTGCAAAGCGGACAATAGGTGATTGAAATTTTTTTGTCTTCAATGGCATCATTCACTATTTCGTGCCATATCAATATACTTAATGGATAAGCTTTTGCAGATGACCCGTTTTTTACCACTATGACAGGCTCCTGATCATAATACATTTTTAATGCAAGCTTTTGCTCAACAAATTCCGGTGAATCAATCGGAGCTATGGCATCGCGGGGAAGTAATGCTTTAAATCCGGATAAGGGTATGAGATGCTGACTGGTATCGGTTTTCCAGATAGTTTCTGTCTGCCGGCTTTGTGCACAAAGGATATTTACAGGGTTATTATTCCAAAATAAAAGCATCACGCTTATTTTTAATAGTAACTTGTAAATATACCGGCTCATAAAGATTGCTCTATACGAAAAATACTGATCATAAAATGAGTTTCACTTTGGCAAATATATTCAATTTAAGTGTTTGTTATTTTTTCTCAGTGTAATTCAAACCGGTTTTTACTTTCACCAGACGTTCTATATTTGAAACATAAATAAAACCATCACCACTTTCTTTGGTACGACCGTATTCACTAATAATCCGGATTACATCATCAACGGCTTCCGACTTACAGATAAGTTCTATTTTGACTACTTCGCTGTCGGTTATATGAAATTCGAGTGAAGGAAAAGAATCTTCGCGAAGAAAACTACCTGTCCCCTCACCAACAAATATAGTGAGGTTATGATAATTTGCTTTTTGCAGGGCTGAGACAATTTTTTCTACTTTACCCGGTCTGATTAATGCTTTTATTTCTTTCATTTTTTATATGATTTTTATTGATTAACAGAATTTTTTATCAATGACTATGTTCGGTTTCTCCTTTGCCCATTTCGGCCAGTAAATAATAGGCCGCATCTATGGCAATATCGGCATCATCAGCCAATGGTTTAAGGGTTTTAATCTCCACAATTCCATTTTCGCTTACTCCGGGAATAATCTCTGTTTTTCTGAAATACCATTTTTCTTCAGATGCATGTGCGGTATCAGCGTTTGTGCCGGAATTTTCTTTTTCATCCACTTTTACAAATATGAAATGTTTGTCGCCTTCGGTAGCGATGGCATCTTCTGGTAAAGCATCTGTGGTCAGGCTGTCAACCATGATATGGGCATTCAAATACATGCCGGGTATGAGTTTTTGATTATTTTCTTCAATGCTTGCATGAATGGTGATGGCATGTGCTTCGTTTTCGTAGGCACGACCGACCGAGAAGATTTTTCCTTTCAACTCTATACCGGGCATATTCGGAAAGCTGAAATGTACTTCCTGATTTTCCTTTATTTTTTGAATATCTTTTTCATAAATTAAAAGATCGGCATGTGTGTTGTCGTTTCCCACAATTTCAAACATTTCGTCATTAGGCTCTACATGGGTACCAATATTGACTTTTACAAAGCGGATATAACCGCTAATGGGTGAAATAATATTGATACCGTAACTAATACTGCCTGCTTCCAGTGTGGGTATGTGGATACCCAGCATTTTTAACTTGGCTCTAAGTCCGATGGCCGTAGCATTGCTGGTTTTATATTCGGCCAGTGCTTTTTGATAATCTTTACCCGAACCAACTTGTTCTTCATATAGCTTTTTCTTGCGTAAATATTCTTGCCGGAGATATTCAAGCTGATTCACGGTTTCGAGATATTGCTGTTGCATATCGATAAAATCAGGGTGTTCAAGCGTTGCGAGTATCTTTCCCCGCTTCACAAAATCTCCTTCGATTACATATATATTCCGGACTATTCCACCTATCAATGGACTCACATTGGCTTTATTTTGAGGAAGCAATTCCACCCGGCCGTTTGATTTTACCGTTGTACTTAAATTATGCTTTTCAATTTTACCCAGTTGCAGGTTTATAGCATTCATTTGTTGCCTGTTAATGGAAACTATATCTTCCTGATGTGTTTCCTGAGCATGCTCTTTTTCTTGATTTGACGGAGTATTCTTGCAGCCTGTAAATATGCTTACTATGGCTATTGATAAATATATCATGTTTGCTTTCATTTTGTTCGTTTTTATGCGGTTTAATTAATTTAAAAATCCCATCAAGTAATCAAGCTCGATGATACTCATGTTATATTGTTCCAGCTTGTAGATATATTGGGTTTTGATATCAATACCCTGATCAATATTCCGGATATACTCTACATATTCGATTTCACCGAGCGAATAGGCTTTTTGCGCATATTTGATCAATTCATCGGCTATGGCAAGTCCCTGATTTTCGTAATAATCCAATTGGTTTTTATATTGAAAATATGCTTGCAGTTTGATATTGAATTGTGTTTTGATGCGCATTTGATAATCTTCATATTCGGAGCGGTTAATCATTATTTCTACTTTTGCCGCTTGCGATTGAGCGCTTTTATTCCAAAAGAAAACAGGCACGTTTATACCCAACTGAATACCTGAATATCCGGGAACACCTTCTATTTGCTGATTGAAATAGCCCAGTGTAAAGCCGGGAAGAAAATCTGCTTTCTGGAGTGCATATTCTTGCTCACTGATTTTGATTAGTTGGCGATAGTATTGAAGCATTGGATTATCATTGAGTGCAATGCTGTCCTGCAAGGGATCGACATCCATTTTTTTCAATGCTTGGTCTTCAATATCAACAGGCCGTTTTGTATTCATCCATCTTTTCAGTTGCTGCATATAAATTTCAATATCAGCCTGTGCTTGTTGTTTTTGCAATTTTATTTCCTGATATTTTCCTTGGGCGGCAGCTTTTTCGAGCAGCATGGATGCTCCGGTTTCGTACTTAATCCGGGCAGCATTGGCAAAATTGCGGTATATACTGTCCAGAGCGGAAAGAAGCTGCATCCGGCTGTAACCATAAGCAAGTTGCGTATAGGCCGCTTTTACATTTCTTATCAGCTCATTTTCAGCAATACTTAGTGCATGCTCACTTAATGTTACTTTTTGATTTTGAAGTTTTGACTGTGTAATGTAAGTAGTAGGAAACTTGAAATCTTGAGATACATTCCATTCATAATCAATCAGAGAAGAATTGAGTTGACCGTTTGAATATGAAAATGAAGTATTGTCGATTCCAAAAGCAGCTTTTTTAAGTTTCTCTTGTTTTTCTATACCCAGGGAAGCCGCTTTTATTTTCGAATTGTTTTTAAGTGCAATTTGAATAGCTTGTTGCATACTCAATGGAGTGGTGTTTTGCGCCATTGTTGTTTTATAAGCTGTCGTTGTGCCTGCCAATAAGAGAACTATCATAATTATGCTGGATTTACCGGGAAGAATCAAGCTTTTTTTATTGGCTTTTCCTGAAGATTCGAAGAAATAATACAGTACCGGAATCACAATCAAAGTAAGTATGGTTGCCGTCAACAGTCCACCGATAACTACCGTTGCCAGAGGGCGTTGTACTTCGGCTCCGGCCGAATGAGAAAGTGCCATGGGTATAAACCCGACAATATCAACACTTCCAACAAGCAAAATAGGCCTGAATACTTCTTTTGCACCTTTCATAATACGATCCAATAGATTATCGACACCTTCTTTTTTGAGGGCATTTAAGGTATTGATAAAAACAAGTCCGTTGATTACCGATACACCAAACAAAATGATAAATCCGACACCTGCCGATATACTGAAATTGATATCTCTGATATAAAGAGAAAAGATTCCTCCGATAGCTGCCATAGGTATTGCCATATAGATGAGTAATGTTTGTTTGATGGAGCGAAGTGCAAGAAAAAGAAGGATAAAGATTAATGCCAATGCCAGGGGTACGACAATAGTGAGTCTTTTTTTAGCCCGGTTTAAGTTTTCGAAAGCACCTCCATATTTGATATAATAGCCGGCAGGTAGTTTCAGTTGTGCATCCAACTTTTGTTGAATTTCATGTACGGTTGATTCTACGTCCCGGTTTCTAACATTGATACCTACATAAATTCTCCGTTTCGTACCGTCACGCGATATTTGCATGGGGCCGTCAACGAAGTCAATTCTTGCTACTTCTTCCAAAGGAACCTGATTACCATTTGGTAAATGCACATAAAGATTCCGGATACTTTCTATATTCTTTTTATGCTTTTTTTCCAGGCGAACAACCAGGTCAAAGCGTTTTTCACCTTCGAAAATAACTCCGGCTGATTCTCCACTGAAAGCCGCTCTGACGATGGTATTCAAATCACGGATATTCAAACCATATTGGGCAATTTTCTCGCGTTTGTATTGCACCGTCATTTGTGGTAATCCGCTGGTTGCTTCCACCCGTAAATCGGCAGTGCCCTCTACAGTACTTATTATTTTGGCCATTTCCTGGGCTTTGGCTGCCAGTACATCCAAATCTTCACCATAAAGTTTTACCGATACATCTTCGCGCACCCCCGTAAGCAATTCGTTAAATCGCATTTCTATGGGTTGAGTAAACTCAAAATTCACCCCGGGTAACACCGATACTTTTTCCTTCATCTTTTCTACCAATTCGGCTTTCGTTGATGCCGATACCCATTGGCTTTTGGGTTTCAGTATTACAAACATATCCACGATATCCATTGGCATCGGATCAGTAGGTATTTCTGCTACACCTATTCTGCCCAGTATTTGTTCTACTTCAGGGAAATTATCCAAAACAATTTGCTGCAGTTTTGTTGAAGTCTCTTCGGCTTCGCTAAGCGATGTACCCGGATGCAACAAGGCCTGAAAAGCAATATCGCCTTCATCGAGTTTTGGCACAAATTCACCACCGATTTTTGTAAATGTGAAGACAGAAAACGCCAGTAAAGCGATTACGAACAACAGAATTGCTTTACGTGCTTTTAATGCATAGAGCAATATGGGTTCATACAGTCCGATCATGCCTTGCATCATTCTGTCGCTGATGCTTTTTTTCTTTTTCGGTTTGCTTTTCAACAAAATAACCGAGATAGCGGGTACATAGGTTAAACTCAGAATTAATCCTCCGATCAACGCAAAACTTGTTGAAAGTGCCATGGGTTTAAACATTTTTCCTTCAATACCGGTAAGGGCCAAAATGGGGAAGAATATGATCAGAATGATTAATAATCCGAAAAATACCGAGTTGCCTCTTTGGCTCGAAGCCGAATAGGTGATGGCTTCCATTTCTTTTTCAGAAATTAATCCTGATGAATTGCTTTTATACCGTGAGGCTACCATCAGCATTACACTCTCTACCATGATAACGGCACCATCTATGATAATTCCAAAATCGATAGCTCCGAGCGACATTAAGTTTGCCCATACTCCGAATATATGCATCAGGGAAAAGGCAAAAAGCAAGGATAGCGGCATCACGGAGGCCAATATGATACCTCCTCTAAAACTTCCAAGCAGGATAATCAGAAAAAAGATTACAATCAATGCTCCGAGTGTAAGATTCTCAGCTACCGTTCCGGTAGTGCTTTTAATCAATTTCGAACGGTTTAAAAAAGGTTTGATTTCCAAACCTTCCGGCAATGATTTTTGTACCTCTTCAATACGTTCTTTCACTCTTTTAATCACTTCATTCGAATTCTCACCTTTCAGCATCATTACAATTCCACCAACCGCTTCACCTTTACCGTCTTTTGTAAAAGCTCCGTAGCGGACCGAACTTCCATATTTTACAGTAGCTACATCTCTGATCAATACCGGAACACCTTCAATATTGGCGATTACTATGCTTTCAATATCCTTGATGTTTCTCAGCAATCCTTCACCCCGGATGAAATTGGCCATTTTGTCTTTTTCTATATAAGCACCACCTGTGTTTTCATTATTTTTCTCCAAAGCTTCAAATATCTCCATGATACCGATATCCATACTTTTCATTTTATCGGGATCAACAGCTACTTCATATTGTTTCTGATAACCTCCAAAGCTGTTTATCTCTACCACACCCGGAAGCATAGACATCTGCCGCCTTACAATCCAGTCTTGTATGGTTCTTAATTCCATGGGAGAATACACCGAATCGTAACCGGGTTTGGGCGTGATGGTATATTGATAGATTTCTCCCAAACCGGTCGAAATGGGAGCCATAAAAGGCTCTCCGAATCCTTTTGGTATCTGATCTTTTACCTCACTCAGCTTTTCCTGCACCAATTGTCGGGGCAGATAAGTACCCATATTGTCTTTAAACACGATGGTTACTACTGACAATCCAAACCTTGAAATTGAACGCAATTCTATGACACCCGGTAAATTCGACATGGAAAGTTCTACCGGATAAGTTACAAATTGCTCAATATCGCTTGTCCCTAAATTGGGCGTGGTCGTAATCACCTGAACCTGATTATTGGTAATATCGGGAACGGCATCAAGTGGTACACTGAGCATGGAATATACTCCCCATATAATCCAAACCAATACTAAAATCAGTATGATGAATTTTCTCTTAATAGAAAATGCAATTATTTTGTTAATCATTATTTGTTTTGTTTAAGTAACTGAAATACATAGCTTTCCCATTTTCTTTGAAGCAAAAAAAATGAAGAAAATTAAATGAGGGTGTTAGCTTAAACTTTGGGTGGGTTCCAAATAGCGTTATGGATAGTGGCCGTAGTCCATTGAGGTGTGGCAATCATAAATGCATCTACTGATATTTCAGCATTCAGTATAAAAGCTATTTTATGAGAAACAACAGGGGTACGGCAGCAATTACAAGTGCAAAAAGGAGAACAAAGATTATCGGATCCATGATTATTCTGATCTGATGAATGTTGTGATTGTAACTCGCTTTTTATAAGATGATTTGTGTTAATCGCATCGCTGCAAGGCATGATGCTGATTGACAGAATCGATAGGGTTAATATGACAGAAAAGATTTTCACGGGGTTCAAAAATACCAAATTATCGTTTACATACACAAACTATCCGCATAGCCTAAGGGCTTGATGAAGATATTTTCCGGTTTTAATAAAGCAATTGCTTACACTAAAGTTCCATGATGTGAACTTTAATGCTTACAAACAAAGATTAAGTCCAAAACTGGTACTAAATCCATATTCATTCCATCCGATAGGATTAAAACCGATATGTATTTGCGGTACGATGTACCGGCCGTGATCTATTGGGAGATATTTTCCGTAGGTGAGCCCGATATTGCTTTCCCAGCTTACATAATCAGGATTGAAATTGAAGGGGAGGGGCATAAAGAAATTTTTTGCCCTTAAATGTTTTACATCTACACCGACCCCCCAAAAAGGACCTTGATATTTTTCACGGGTATAAAATCTGATTTCTGGTTGTATTCCAAACAGAATATCCGTTTCCTTAATCTCGTAAGCCATGAAGTTTCTATGCTCACCAAAATGTGCCGTAGCGGAAATATATAGGCTTTTGTTGCCGGGCAGATCAAATTCATAAGCGGTCTGTACCCCTGAATTGAGATAGGACATGCCATCGTAAAAAGAAATATTCATTAATACAGACGATCCTAATTGCAGACGATTTTGTGCTTCAATAGGAAGGTAGCTTAGGAATATAAAGAAGAAAAACAGTAGCTTGTGTAGAGGTCGTTTCATAATTCATTTTGATTACATCATCAAAAAAGCATTTGAGATATATTGTATCACAACCAGTTAATCCGAAGGCCCAGACTTTGTGTAATATGGGCACTCAGATAGTGGTTCAATTCGGGAATATTAGTATAAATGAGTGTTGGACTGGCTTCGTAATACAGATGTAGATGATTTAAGAATTTACTCTTCTTACCGACTCTCCAATCGATACCAACCGGAATATAGGCACGCATAGAATAGTTTGACTTATTCCTGATGATTTCCTGCCGATATGGTTGATAAGTATATCCGGGATAAAAGTCATGGTTTCCCGAATGGTCTTCGGTAAAACGATTAGAAATAAAACCTATTTTTGTAGAGGCAGAAATTGAAACGGAGGCAGCAAGGCCGATTCCTGAATAGAGCGACCAGCG
Source organism: Bacteroidota bacterium (assembly GCA_024276745.1). GTDB lineage: Bacteria > Bacteroidota > Bacteroidia > Chitinophagales > S012-47 > JAJRWN01. The sequence continues at coordinate 847 of JAJRWN010000132.1, read as the reverse complement.
CGCGGTGGGAGTGGTTCTAAACAGTATGGCCACATCAATACCAAGTTGTTTGGAATCGTAAGTCGCATTAATTGAATTACTAATTACAGAATCGATGATGATGGTATCGCCTGTTTGGCTGGAATAGAGGGTATCGAAAGGGAATCGTGAAAAATAATTGTAACTGCCGGAGAGCATTTGATTCGAATTATAGCGAATGCCAAGCCTGATATAAGGTTTTATCCTGCGTTTTTTATCCTGATTGATTTGTATACCTATGCTCGATATGAATGTAAAAGAAGGAGTATAAAGATAGTTTGGATATTTGTCGTAGGAAGAATAATCATGTTGTAATAAATTGGATTGAGGCGCTAGTACCCTGAAATCTACCAAACTTGCAAATAGTCCTGATTCGAGCGTAATGCTACTTTGAAAATAAGAATCTGTGATTTGGAATTTTCTTCCGTTTCCGGCTGTATCCGACTGGCCGCTTAATTGAAAAGGATTGATTATCAATACAGCGAATAAGAGCAATGTTATTGTTTTCATACAAAAGATCTTTAAATGGTTCCGGCACTAAAACGCAATGAGAATATTTATATTGTGTATCGGATAGGGGACTATTAATCAATCACAAACACCTGCATTTTCGAATTATTTACTCCGGTAAGAATCCATTTCTTTTTCATTGTTTTATTGAAAAGTATTTTCAGATCTTTCACATTTCCACCGGCATAGAATCCGCTTTTCCATACAGGTAGCGGTTTAAAGCCGCCCTTTCCGTCACCGAACAGCATCAAACCGGTGCCGGCATCGTATCGGGTAGTTTCCACTTCGGCTCCCCACATATTTCCGGCAATCACCAAAT
>JAJRWN010000131.1 GCA_024276745.1 Bacteroidota bacterium | reverse complement strand
GAATCCGGTAGTTCTTGCCATAGAGCTCATCCCGGACATTTTATCAAAGCGATCGAAAATATCGTAAGTATAGCGTACTTGCCGGCCGGATTCATTTCCCTCAATCAATACTTGCATTACGGTAAACTCTTCTTCCCCATCGGCATATTGCCACATCGGAAAGAAAAGACGGGTAGTCAGGTCAACAGGCCTAATGCTAACGCCATCAATATTGACCGGCTCTTCGCTGAAAAATCCGGCTGCTTCATAACATTGCATCAATTCGCGATGTCCCGGATAGCGCAAAGTTTTCTCAACCATATCAGGAATATGTGGCATGGTATCCAACAAGGTTCTTAAGCCATCAGTGAGAAAAGCCTCCAATGTGATTTTCTTTTTCAGGGTAAACAGCTCGCTATCTGTTAAAGCAGGTTTTTCAATTACTTTTCCTGCTTTTACAAACCGGGCCGGTCTTGTGTATTCGGCTATCACATCAATGGGTGAAAATGGTGCTTTATAATTAAAGGGGGCTTCGGGATGTCTTGGCAAACCACCTACCAAACATTTGAAGGAACTAACTTTCATCCGGTCATTATGATAGCCGAGCAACAGATTATCCAACCCCGGAGCTACACCGGCATCGGTTATCATCATCACTCCTTGCTTCAGGGCAAGCTCTTTTAATCTGAAAGCATCCTCTTCGAAAAAAGAAATATCAATATAATCTTTTCCTGCTTTCAGCACCGTTTGAGCGGTTTCAAAGCCCATATTGCCGGGTACAGCTCCGATGATAAGATCGAAACCGGCAACAAGCTTGCTCAAGGTGTTCGCATTTTTTAAGTCTGATACTATCGTTTTTGCACCATACTTTTCTGCCAGCTTTTTCAATGATGTGGTATCGCGGTCGGCTACTGTAAGATCAAAGTCGGTGGTCAAATCAAATGTAATTGCTTTACCTACGCGTCCGGCTCCGAGCAATAAAATTTTATGAATCATATCAAACAGATTTGTCAGGATTTATTCCAGATCGGTGCTTAGCTTAAAACGGGCAATACGGCCATTTCCTTTATCAGCCACATATACGATTTTGCGATTGTAACATATACCAGATGGTTCTTTAAAATTAAAAGGTCCGCTGCCATATCCTCCAAAAGAAGCTATAATTTGCTTGCTGATTTGGCTGGTTGGTGGAGGATTTACCCCTTCGTAGCCTTTCCGGGTAAACTGATACAAAGAATCGAGCTGACTGTCAACCACAAAAATATATCCGCTGAAATCAGGAGCAATATAAACATCGGCCGGATTGATAAAGCGATTGGGTTCATATAAAAATCTTGATGCTTTAGCCGTATCCTGTTGAACCAATTCGGCATTTTCGATATACTCTGTACCGACATCCGGATCAACTAATTGTTTAATCCAAAGTACTTTATATTGGGCTTCAGCTTTGCTTTGGCAAATCAGAAAATCTGCTGAATTACTAATTCCGTTCAGGCTTTGAGGTGGAGAGGCAAAACCGGCAATAGCACTTATATCGAGAGTCGATTTCAAACTGGAACTTACCGGATTCAGCCCATTGGCATAGCCGGTATTCTCACCCTTTTCATTAAAGAACAAAACGGTATTATCCGGTCGGGCAATGGAAGCCAAATCATTACGTGGCCCTTTGCGTGATACATAAAGCGTATTGTCGGCAAGGGTAGCCAAACCGGTAAATTCAACTTGTTCGTCATCGGCTTCGCGAAAAGAAGTATTATTTCTCGAAGCATCGGCAAAAGGCTGAATTAAAGTATCTTCAAAAACAACTGTGCCTCCCGAAGCTGTGTTCGATAAATGATAGACCGCTGCGAGATTATACGTTTGCCCGTTCACTATTTTATCAACGCGACCGGTAACGTAAGTATGTAATCTTCTATCCTGAACGACATCCGTGGCTCCGGGGATAGGAATGGTGTTAAATAATTGCCCGGATTGGTCGAGGATATTCAAGCCATTATCGTCCACAACATAAACCATTTCGTCATAGCCAATATAAACATCCACCGGATTGGAAAAGCCGCTCCAGAATGGCAGAATAGGTACATAACCGATATTGTCGGGATTCAGGTTAGGGTCAATAGCCCCTTGTTTAAAGATGTCGTCAACGGTAGCATCTTTTTTCGAGCCGAATAGAAAACTGCAGCTTTCGATTCCGAAAGCCAATAAGGCTGTAAAAAGAATAAGTGTCAGCTTGCGCATATTATAAAATTCCTAAACCGAGTGTTAAGCGATGGGTAAGCCCTAATTTATTTTTGGCGCTAAAACCATAATCAATTTTCAATCGCCCGAAAGTTCGTTTTAGGTTAAGTCCAAAACCAAAAGCCGGTAATCCGCCTTCATCAACGCCAAAGCTATAGCCGGCACGAGCGTAAAACAAATTTTTCCAGGCATATTCAGTTCCCAAATCCAGGGTTTCGTTGTTATCGGTGGGATGGTCTAATTGTCCGATAATGGTGAGGCGGTGTGAGGCTTGTTTCAAAGCATCCCAGGCAAAACCAAGCCGAAATACTGCGGGTATGGCAATTTGCTCAAATGAACTCACTGTACGGGTACCGTTTAAATCCACCACTTGCAAGGTTCCTTCAGGCGTGGTATTAAATCCAAAATTGCTGATGCTGACGGCAAAACGGGTATTGGCCAAGCCTACATCATATTGAAAACCAAAATCGAAAACAAGGGCATTCGTATTCACCCCGGCAAGGCTTTCGTTGATATAGCGAGCCGTTACACCAAAATTAAAATTATCAGTCAGTGTACGGGCCAGGCTAAGCCCCAGTGCCATATCGGTAGCCCGGAAAGTTTGTCCCGTACCAAAAGGTTGAAATTCGCTTGTTACCGGCATATCGCCACTATCAAAATACACCAAACCAATGCCGATAAATGTTTCGTCATTAAGACCATAAGCCACAGATGCATGTTCAAGAGCCGTATGGGCATAATAGCTGACATGACCGGCTGAAAATTGTAACTTGTAATCTTTCATTTTTGCCAATCCTGCCGGATTCCAGTACATGGCAGTCGGGTCGTTGACCTCCGTAATAAAACTACCTGCCAGACTCACCGAACGGGCATCCGGTGCAATTTTTAAAAATTGAAGGCCGGTAGTTCCTGTTCGCGAATCACCAAATGAAGGAAGAATCTGCCCTTTTGCAAAAAATCCGGAAAATATAAATACTGATAATATCCAGCTGCGCATCACGCTGCAAATTAAAGCATTTTTAAGTGATTTATTGGATTTCAAACCCAGATTAACAAAGACCATCTTTCCAACGATTTATTACTTTTATAAAAAATCAACGTCTTATGGAATTTATCGCTTCAGACATACAGCAATATGCCGAGAAATTCACCAGTCCCGAACCGGATTTATTAAGCGAACTGGCGGCAGAAACACATAAAAATATAGCCTTGCCTCAAATGCTTTCAGGGCATTTGCAAGGACGTTTACTGAGCCTGTTCAGCCGGATGATTCATCCAAAACAAATCCTGGAGGTCGGCACTTATACCGCTTATGCTGCTTTGTGCATGGCCGAAGGTTTACAGGAAGATGGTGTATTGCATACTATTGATATCAACGATTCTTTGCAGGATATGGTTGCCAAGTATATTCGTAAAGCAGGCTTGGAGCAACAAATCAAAACCCATTTGGGTGATGCCTTACAGGTTATCCCTACTCTTCCCGGCCCTTTCGACCTGGTTTTCCTGGATGCTCATAAACCGCAATATTGCGACTATTTCGATTTGGTGATTGACAAAGTTTCCACAGGAGGATTGATCGTTGCCGATAATGTGCTTTGGAGTGGCCATGTGCTGGAGTCAAATCCTGATGAGGATACCCGCGGCTTGATGAATTATGTTCAAAAAATCCGGGACGATAAACGTGTTTTTCAGGTGCTTCTGCCGGTGAGAGACGGACTGATGTTGGCCAGGAAAAAATAAACACTTCTTCAGGCATAACTGAAAATTACCTTTTCTTCGCTTATTCTTGGCTGATCGGGTATCATTGCATTTGCAGCAGGATATCCGATTGGAATTAGCAAATACGGACGTTCATTATCCGGACGTTTCAATAATTTGGATAGAAAATTCATGGGACTTGGGGTATAGGTCAATGATGATAAGCCTGCCTGATGAATGGCGGCAATGAATAAACCCGTGGCCAAGCCAACCGATTCGCTGACATAATAATTATTATGTTTCTCTTCGCTTTCTTCCAGCTCATAAACCCGTTTAAATACAGCCACTAAACAAGGTGCTTCTTCCAAAAAAGCTTTTTGCCAATCCGTTTCAAGATGTTCCAAATCTTCGAGCCATCGCTTTGACATCCGTTCTTCATAATTCCGCTTTTCTTCTTTTTCAGCCGCCAGCCGTATCTGCTGCTTTAATTCCGGATTTGTAATGATGCAAAAAGTCCAGGGTTGTTTGTTGGCCCCTGAGGGAGCGGTAGAAGCGGTCATTATCAGTTTTCGAATCAACTCCATAGGAACCGGATCGTCTGAAAATTCGCGAACGGTTCTTCTTTTGTTCATGAGCTGAAAAAAGGATTCTGCACGATGCATCATTTCTGATTCGCTAAATCGTTCGGGGTGGTAGGGTATAAATGGGTGTGTCTTGCTCATCGATGTTAGTATTTGTCAGGCTAAAGATACAATCCAATGATTTCATAGTTTGACTCATGGGCTTTCACTTTGGCCAAAAGACTTCATTCAAAGCAAGCCTACCGCTATCCCATGTCACAAAATCAGCCTCTAAACCAAGTTTTTATTTTCCTAACACTTTCATTATCAATATATATATATATATATATATCATACGAAAGGGCTGATTTACCCTGTCACAAAAGACGTAAAACTGATCCGGTTTTATTCTAAAACGTGAAATAACTTGCAACTTATCAAAAAGAAATTCCTGAAAATAGTAGGGATTTTTTATCCAAATTATTTAATTTAACTCAATCTAAAATTATGAAAAAGTTAAGCTTAATTATTAGCATTATTGCTCTGATTCTTGTTGGATGCAATAAATCAAGTACTATGGACAATACGGTCAAAAATCGAGATTTTAATTTTAAAACTGCCATTAATGATCATCCCCAGTATGCAGTTCATGTTCCAGCGTTGAATGGTTATTATCTAGGCGATTCAATTTCAATTGATGATTATTCATTGAATAAATCCATTAGTATTAAAGGAAATACTCAATTTGTTTCGGATGATATCATTGATACCATCATTCCTGATGGACCTATTCCTGAGACGTTATCACCTTGCGCATCTGGTGTATTATATGGTATCACTTTCTATATTTATTGTGGTGAACTTAATACTGCTCATACGGGAGGTTCGGAAATTTTTCTAGGTTGTTTAGGCTCAACTGGTGCTTGTTTTGCCCTTCCGTTAAATTTAGTATTTGTATTTTGATTTAAATTAAAATATCATAAATGAAGAATAATATTAGTTGGTATTTACTTGGATATATTTTTCTCTCCATAGTGATCTACAGCTTAGGTTTAAGTTGTAATAAATCTAAATCTGAAAATAATTTATCCAATAGCAACATAAGTGAATTTTTCCATAAAAATAATATATCCAATAAATACCAATTAATGTTTGTGATAAATAAAAATGAATGTAGTTATTGTTATAATGCTTTTTTTATGTTAAAGTCTATCTTGGGAGGAGATAAGTTACAAAACGCTTTATTTATTTTTGAAAACCTTTCGGAAAAAGAGATTGGTCCTGTGATGAACGAACTTATTGGATTTGTGAAAATAAAAGGGAAATTATTTAGTAATAATAAATTATACAAAAGCATTATGTCCATCGATAGTTTAAGTAGAATGCTAATAATTAAAAATGATTCAATCGTATTTAATAAACCTATTAAACATTTAAATAAAGCAGATTATTCGAAAATAGTTAATTATTCAACTTCAATTGTATCAATTGATAGCTTTAACATAACTACTGATTACTTAGCAAAAACTGGATTTCCAATACTGCCGGTAGTTAGTAAGAGTGAGATTCTATATGTTTATAATAAACAGGATAAATCAATAGTCAGGGCATATTGCAATAAAAAAAATAAGCATTTACTTTCAAAGTCTTTAGATGATTTACACATATCGATAGATACGCTGCTACAAAATCCAGACATAGATAGTACCATACTTAATTATTATCATTATAGTTTAAAGCATAAAAATCAGATCGAAAAGCAAGCCTATAAAACAATAGTAAATAAATTCGTTATAAAAGATGACTTGTTATTTGTTGATTTAAGTCAAAGTATAATATTACCATCTAGCAATGATTCTGTTAATTGGGGTAATTGCAATAAGTATATTTATAAAATCAACTACTTTATGGTTGTAGATAGTTTATTGAATTTAGTAAAGCTTATCAAAATCCCTTCATTTGTAGGTGGCGATTCTTCATTACAGCCAACCTTTATTAATTTAAAAATAGTGGAAGACAGTAATATTATATTTGAAACTTTAGCTAAATCGAATAATAATAAATTTGTTAAGTATGGTATTGATTTTAGCCATAGTAAATTGAAATTTAAAAACTTTGTAAATATTAAATACCCTTCATTTTTCAATCTTTATTCTAATGGAGTCCATCATTCATTGGATTTACAATTAATTAACACAAACTTTAAACCATTTCATTTTTACGCATTCTCAGCAATTCCCTTTCTTTATGACATGCAAGGAATAAGCTACAAGCTTCCCTTTCTCTCCATTGATACAACTAACTTTAATCCCAATTCGGTTGATGAGCAATTGGTCAATATTTGGCCAACTCTTGACAATGGGATTTGGATAGAATCTCTTGATAAAATCAATAAAGTATATAATTTATATTTAGTAGATCAAAGAAACTTAAACTTAGTATATTCAAAAATTTCGTTTCCAATAACAAATAAAATAATCTGCTCATTTTATAAGAATAAATTCTACGCTTATGTGAATAAGTCGGGGGATATATGGATTTATAAAATTTCGATATAAAATAGTTAGCTAGGATTTCGGCTCAGCCGAGTCTCTCGAAGAGGACTCTGATGTTATGTTACAAAATCATGCTCCCGTAAAGAACTGATTCAAAGCAAGCCTACCGCTGTTCCATGTCACAAAAACAATCCCTAAACCAAGTTTTTATTTTTCTAACACTTTCAGTATCAATATATATATATATATATATGTCATACGAAAGGACTGATTTGACAGGTCACAAAAGACGTAAAATTGATACGGTTTTATTCTAAAACGAGAAATAACTTGCAACTTATCAAAAAGGAGATTCCTGAAAATCCTGAAGAGAGTGTGGGGAAAAATATTCAAATACTATGAAAAACTTAATTGTGATTGCAACATGCTTTATTATTGGATTGGTTGTCATTAGTTGCAACAAATCTAATGTTGGAAAGCAAGCAAATGATAATGTTATATTTGCAAAAACCACAGGTTATTGCCCAATACACATTGCTTTCAGATCACATCCTTGGCCAGGTGGCTCATGTGGAGGGAGTTTTGATAAATGCCCCGGATGCACGTGTCCAATATTTATATGCATTTGCACAACATTTGCAACTCCGGATCCTCTATCAGATATTGAAAAGAATGATTTAATAGGAGAGGCTGAGATTAAACTTATTTCAAATGACACAAAACTAAAAATGATTTTTCATCAGCAGGCGGACTCTTCAGGATACATTCATTTATATGAGGATGCATATTTTCCACAACAAGTTGCTGATAGTTTATATAGAAACAGTATCTTAGTGAAAGCCGGTTTATACACGGTTGATTTTAATTCATTTACTTATGGAGAAGCAACATTTGATTGTGAAGTGGACTAAATTAATGGCAATACTGATTTTCGGATCAATAGCTTTTCAGGGCTGTAAACCTGTATTGCTTTTTATGCTTGGAATGACCGAAAACTATAATGGTATTACACGAGCAGATGAACAGGCTTATTATCACAAACACTTCGGGAAATACCATAGAACTGATTTTTTATTTGATCAAATTGCAATAGACACTTTTAATAAAATTCCTTTTAAACCGGATTGGGATGGTGGCTTAGGATATATCCAATTTAAAATGTTTGACAAAGGCGGACATCTTGTTGCACAATATTCCAGTTGTGAAGGGCCAAGAACAAAACACCATATTAATATTATGGACTCGATTCCGCCAGGAAAAGGAATCCTCTACCAGTGCGATACCGCCTATTCTTTTCTCGATGAGTTACATTATTTAAGGAACTGGGATGGATCAAATGTAAATATTAAGCTTCCTTTTGAAAGTGATTATGTATTTGTTACTTATTGGGTAACATTTACCGGTATTCCCGGAAGACATTTGCTTAGGGATGTAGAAGCTTATATAAACGATCATCCTGAATATACTTTCAATAACTATTTGGTCTGCTTGGATAAAATACTTGATGAGGATAACTAACAACAGCAATATCTGAAATTATTTCTTCAGTACCAGCTCTTTTGTTTTTTGTAAATAATCTAGCTACTCAGAGAAACTATTGAAGGCAATTAAAATCATAGCCTGTGCAAACAGAAACGAAACAGGCTACTATAAGCTTCAGCGCACCGCAATCATTGAAATTTCAACATGAACATCTTTAGGCAGGCGGGCTACCTCCACGGTTTCGCGGGCAGGGGGATTTTCTTTGAAATAGCTGCCATAGACCTCATTAATCTTCCCAAAATCTTGTAAGTCTTTCACAAAAATGCTGCTTTTCACAACCTGGCTGAAATCTAAAGAGGCTGCCCGTAGAACCGCCTTCAGATTCTCCATCACCTGACGGGTTTCGCTTTCAATATTTTGGGTTATCAATTTGCCCGTAGCCGCATGAATGGCAATTTGCCCTGAAAGAAAAACCATGCCTTTAGACGCTATGGCCTGACTATAAGGACCGATGGGAGCCGGTGCTTGTTCGCTTAAGATTATTTGCTTGTCCATAAGATGTTTGCTTATTTTAGCTTGCTACGAATGTATTCAAAATATAACAATTAACAATCAATTTTTTAAGCGTTTATTTTAGAAATATTATATCAATCCGATGCTGCTGATACATGTACATCAAAAGACATCCCGTGTCGAATATATTTTCCGGCATCTGTTGACCACCAATGCAGGTCTTGATATCCGTATCACAAAAAATAGGGAAAATTTTATCGGCTACGAAGGTCCTAAATTTTCCTATGGAATAAAATCTTTCAGCGGAATTCTACATTTTTCATCGGCCAACCTTTTGTTTGAAAATGAAATTCAAAAACAGGATATCGGCTATTTTCTGCACATACAAAAACCTGCCTTTTTTCCGGTAGACAGCCAAAGTTCCGCCTTGCCATTCGATCCCTTTGCCACAGCTTTTTATTTCATCAGTCGATATGAGGAATACCTTCCTTTTACAGCCGATGCATATCATCGTTTTCCACCTGAACAAAGCCTGGCCTTCAAACACAATCTGATGGAAATACCTCTCGTGGAAATCTGTTTGCAAAAAATATTGGAGATTTTGAAAAAACGCTTTCCGGAGCTGGAAACAAAACAGCCGGTTTACCGATTCATACCTACCGTGGATGTAGATATGGTCTGGGCCTACCGGCACAAAAGTTTGCTGCGAACAAGTGGAGGATTTATTCGTGACATTTTGAAAAACGACCGCGCTGCTGTAAAAAACCGGATATCTACCCTCAGGCAAAAACAAAAGGATCCTTATTTTACTTTTGATTATCTCGATACGTTGGAGCAAAAATTTGGCATCAGCCATTTATATTTTATTTTGCTGGGCCGGCACGGAAAATATGATAAAAACACGCAGCCCAATCATCCGGCCATGCAGGCATTGGTGAAACGCCTTCATCAAAGAGGGTCTGTGGGTATTCATCCTTCCTATGCCTCTAATTTCAAAAAGGAAAAAGCCCTACAGGAAAAACAGATATTAGAAGCTTTGACCGAATCAAGCATCACCAAAAGCCGGCAACATTATCTCGTCATTCGTTTCCCGGACACATTCAGGAACTTGATTGAAGCCGGTATTCAGGAAGATTATAGCCTTGGATATACCTCTGCTGTTGGTTTCAGAGCCGGTACTTGCCGTCCTTTTCCCTTTTACGATCTGGAGCGGGAGCAAGAAAGCAGCCTGATGTGCTATCCTCTGAACCTGATGGATGCCAGCTGGCAATATTACCAAAAACTTGTGCCCCCGGCAGCTATTGAAGCTGCTTTTCAATTGATTGAAACCGTGAAACAATATAACGGAACCCTCGTGACCCTCTTTCATAATAATTCACTCAGTGAAATGAATGAATGGCAAGGATGGAGGAAAGTATATGAGGCAATATTGAAAAAAGCAACATGATTAATTAATGTCTTTGTTTGCTATTTTTGAAAACCAATAAACCAAGAAGCCATGATCCACAGACTCAGCTCAAAAAATTCATTGGTGTCGCAATATATTGCCGAACTTCGCGACATTGAAATACAAAAAGACCGCATGCGTTTCAGAAGAAATCTGGAACGGATTGCTGAAATTGCCGCTTACGAAATCAGCAAAACCATGGATTATGCAAACCGTGAAATTCAAACACCGCTATCCATCACAAGCGCCCGGGTATTGAAAGAACAACCGGTCATCGGCTCCATTCTTAGAGCAGGAATCGCGATGCATCAGGGCATTTTACATTATTTTGACGGAGCCGAAAATGCTTTCTTATCCGCCTACCGGAAACACGATAAACAGGGGAAATTTGTTATTCAGCTGGGCTATGTCACCTGTCCTGATATTGAAGACAAAACCCTGATTATGACCGACCCTATGCTGGCCACAGGTTCTTCCATTGTAATGACCATGAAAGAATTATTTAAAATCGGAAAACCGGCAAAAATTCATATTGTGACCGCTATAGCCTGTGACCCCGGTATTGAATTGGTGAGGCAACAATTGCCCGAAGCCGAAATATGGGCCGGTGATATTGATCATGAACTCGATGAGCACGCATATATTCTCCCCGGTTTGGGCGATGCAGGCGATTTGGCCTATGGTCCCAAGCTACAACAATAATCTTCTCCGGTGTAGTAATGACACGTATTATTTGGAATTCATCCGGAAAACCTGTAATTTTATGACCTCCACCGATAAATATGCTATTTATGAAACGAATTTTACTACTGATTATAGTGGCTTTGTGTGCATTAGCAAATCCTATACAAGCACAAGATGTACATTTTTCACAGTTCAACGCATCGCCATTAACCTTAAATCCGGCTATGACCGGAAATCTGGCCTGTACCTACCGGGCAGCCATAAACTACCGGAATCAATGGAATACCATTCCGGCTCCTTATGTAACTTATTCGGGAGCTTTTGATGCCGCCCTTTGGAAAAACCGGCTCGGTGGAGATGCCGTAGGTGCGGGTATATTGCTGATGAATGATGTATCGGGTGACGGTAACCTGACCAATATGAATGCAAACCTTTTGCTTGCCTACCATAAAAAATTAGGCGAAGGAACTTTATTGTCAGCCGGATTTCAAGGCTCTTTTGTTCAGAAGAATGTGAATATTAACAATCTTATTTTTGGCGATCAGATTGACGGAAACGGAAATATTAATCCAAGTACAGGCGAACCTTATGCCGGTGGATTTTCTTACTTCGATATGGCGGCAGGTATTCACTGGAGTACTGTATTTAATGATCATTTCAGTGCCAACTTAGGAGGTGCTTATTATCATATTCTGCGCCCGGTAGAAACTTTTTTAGGCGATAATTCAAACCGGCTTGATCCACGTTATGTGGCTCATGGCGGAGTGATGATTGCCCCAAGCGAAACCATTAATTTCTCACCCTCATTTCTGTATATGCAACAATCGGGTATACAGGAACTTACCTTCGGTTCATCTATGGGCTATCATTTGGATGCCGCATCGCTTTATTTTGGTGCCTGGTATCGAACCGGTGATGCCATAATTGCTTTAACCGGATTAGAGGTATCACAATTTCTTTTTGGTTTTAGCTATGATGTTACTGTTTCGCAAGCATCAAAAGCCAATAATTATCAGGGTGCTTTTGAATTATCACTTTCTTATACTGGTTGCGTCACACCCAAACGCAGGGTATTGAACTGTCCAAGATTTTAAAAAAATAATATGTAAAACAACAGCCGGCTCAACAGCCGGTTTTTTTGTGTTATTATGGACAGTATCATTTTGATTTACGCTAATTCATTATTTTTGAAACCTTACATGAAAAAACATCCTTTGTTTAAATCTATTGTGTTTTTCATCATAACGACTGTTGTGTTTTACAGTAGCTGCCAACGCCCTACCCTCAAGGAAGAAACCATAACCCTCGATGCAAACAATGGTATTTCAAATCAAAGCTACCGGTACAATGCCGGTCCGGTGATTCAACATGAAGGTTTTAGCGGTAGTAAATGTGTTGAAGTAAATGATAAAAATGCTTTTGGTTTATCCATTGTTATTGAAAATGCCCGGCCCGGTGAACATTTTTCAGCAGAAGTCAGACGGCTTGATCAAAAATCAGGGGCTGCTTTTCTGGTAGCCGAATGTAGCTGGGGGCCTTATCTAAAGCAAAATATTCCGATTGACAGTATGCGTGAAAAAAACTGGGATTTACTTCATCTAAACCTTATGGTTCCCCAATACCTTCAACAAGCCGTTATCAAATTTTATGTCTGGAATCCAAATAAAATCCCGGTATTATTCGATGACCTTTCAGTTCATCGTTCATTACCTGATTCACTTGCAGAACCAAAGAATATACAAGTACAATTCGATAGCTTATCGATTGAAATTGATTCGGCCGGAATGTATAAACTCGAACATATTCGACAAAAAGCGATTCAAAAAGGAATATTGGAATCGGGCGATGCCGATTGGGTATCCGGCAAGTTGATAAATAAAGATGATGTAATGCAAGCTAAATTTCGTTTGAAAGGCGACTGGACCGATCATCTTGTAGGCAAAAAATGGTCGTTTCGCATTAAACTAAATAAAAACCACTACTGGAATCGCATTCGCACCTTTTCGGTACAAAGGCCTGAATCCCGTTTGTTCCTGCGCGAATGGCTTTTTCATCAATTGCTCCTGGCAGAAGATAATTTATCACCGCGTTACGGCTTTTTAATGTTACAGCTTAATAATCGTACACCCGGCATTTATGCCTGGGAAGAATTTTTTGAAAAACAATTGTTGGAATATCATCACAGACGGGAGGGGCCGATTGTGAAATTTAATGAAGATGGTTTTTGGCAAAGCATACTGAAAGGTTTGAGTAATAATACACTCGATACCCTTACACCCTATTATGCCGCTTCGGTAATTGAACCATTTAAGCACAATAAAACATTAGGCAATCCCTTGTTGCGAAAGGAGTTTTTACAGGCACAAAAACTTATGAATGCCTATAAATACGCTTCATTGCCGGTATCCGAAATTTTTAATCTCAAACAAATGGCTGTGTTTTTTGCGATAGTCGATCTCATGCAGGCTTATCATTCACTGCGTTGGCATAACCTGCGTTTTTACTATAACCCCTTGACGGCCCGGCTCGAACCAATCGGTTACGATGGTTTCGGAGAAGAAGCAATGCCCTGGTCCGATCCCTTTATTGGGTATCGGCAAAGCAAATACCGGATTAGCAATGCCCGTGGCGAAGACTTGCTGACCACTGCATTTTTTAAGGATACTGTTTTTTACCGGATGTATATCCATGACCTGTACCACTTTAGCGATCCCAAATGGCTTGATGCTGAATTAAGTAAACTGACACCGGAAATACGCTATTACGGACAAATTATTCGCAAAGAATATCCTGATTATAAAACAAATTTAAGCGCATTATTTGACCGGGCTGCTGCACTGCGAAAAATACTATTACCCTTAAAAACAGGTTCCGTAACGGCATACCGTTTATCAAAACGAGGAAATCAACAGCAATTGGTGCTTAAAAATTTTCATGCAGTTCCGGTTAATATTATAGCTATAGGACTTAGCAAACAGGAACCCGGTCAGTACATCAATAATCTATTGGTTTATCCAAGCGATCAACAAGGACAATCTGACTGGGATACCTTGTCTTTCAATGGCGAAGGCCATTATTTATATTATCGTATTCCCGGTATCGATTCTATGTTTTTGTGCGAAATAATTGATTATCCACCTCCCCTTCCGATTAAATCTAAGACAAGTGAATTTAAAAGTTTAAAAAATTGGTTCAGCATTATTGATAAGCAAGTGGTTTTTAAAAATTCTTTACTTCAAATAAAACAAGACATTCTGATACCCAAAGGATACCGGGTCATTATTCCGGCAGGTGCTACCCTCAATTTCACCGATAGTGCATCGTTTATCAGCTATTCACCGGTGAGCATTGAAGGCAATGCCGGTCAACCCGTGCTCATTCAATCAACCGATAGCAGTGCCCGTGGATTTTCAATCATTCAAGCCAATGAACCATCTGTTTTTGCCTATGCGCATTTCGACCATTTGAATACTTTCAACGAAGCCGGACGGATATTGACCGGTGCCGTTAATATATATGAATCAGCCATTCAGATAAAGCATTGCCGGTTTAGCCGGAATCAATGCGAAGATGCCCTTAACATCATCCGTTCCGATTTCAGTATGAGTGAAAGCAGCATTTCACATACCCTGGCCGATGGACTGGATTTAGATTTTAGCCATGGAACGATTTCACATTGCCGCTTTAGGTATATCGGCAACGATGCGATGGATTTTTCGGGTAGCCGGGTAGATGTGGACAGTTGTTATGTTAAGGGAGCAGGCGATAAAGGATTGAGTGCCGGTGAAGCATCGCATGTACAGGTTAATGCTTTGCACATTGAACATTCGCTTCGTGGAATTACCGCTAAAGATTTATCTTTAGTGACTATCGATAAACTAAGCTTGTTCGATTGTCTTTACGGTTTTGTAGCCTTTCAGAAAAAACCCGAATACGGACCAGCCGTTATTCGAGTCAAATCCTTTAACGCCAAACATATCCGGTATCTGGATAAAATAGAAGCCGGTTCGCAATTGATTTATCCGGTACCATAATGAAAACTTTGCAAATCGAAATATTTGGGCGTGTTCAGGGCGTTTGGTTCAGGGCTTCGGCAAAGAAACAAGCCGATATACTAAACCTGCATGGTTTTGTGATGAACCGCCCGGACGGCTCGGTTTATATTGAAGTTTCAGGCCCTAAGCAAAAAATAGACGTTTTTGTGGCCTGGTGCCGGCAAGGGCCTCCGGCTGCTGAAGTGACCAAGGTGGTTTTAGTAGAATGCCCCAATATAATGCCTGCATCAAATGATTTTATTGTGCATTAATCCATGAAGCATAGCTATAGAAGAAAGGGAAATGGAGGTTTATCTAATGAAAATCAGCATAAATGCCTTAGTAAAGGGGTAACCCCATTGTGAAATTTTCTACTTCTTCATTTTCATTTATCCGAAAATAAAATGAGCTGTTTCGTTGTAGTTGAAAACATTGAATAAATGATTCAGCGAAAACTGTACTAAAGATAAGCTTTACATGTGGAACCCCTAAAAGCTGATTTTTATAATAGTTCATTTCAGCAGATCTGACATTTTCGAAAAGGAATACATTCAAACTGTTCGTATCAACCTTGATTTTATCTACATGCTGGATATAAGCCTGACAATCGTATTGAGATACGTAATATACAGTTGCAATCTCCTTCTTAATATCAAGGGTATTTCTAAATTCTAAAACCACACCCGCACAAAGGGCATATCCGTTTAGCAATAGCAGGAGTAAAAAGTTAATACTCATATTGATAGGTGCTTAACTTAATGTTATCGCCTTTAGTGATAAAATACAGAACATTCTTATTAAAAACATAGGTGTACATTTTATCCTTGGGCTTAAAAGGAATCGGTTTACTGGCCAGGCCATCCTTTACATCAATGATTCTAATTTGCTTGTCAAATCCAGTATCAGCTTTTTGCCCCGTTAGCATAAAAAATTTGTTTTGATAAACAGAAAAAGACATGATAATCTCTCCATCGTTTAGTTTATGTTCATCAAATACAGCTTTCTTGTTCGTTACATCATAAATCATCCGCCCGTCAGTTAGAAAAACATGATTATCATCAGCGTAAAACGATATCATAATGTAAGGATAATTTCCCATTTTCGACCAACTTTCAGCAGCTTTCACATCAGGCATACCCTCAAAAAGAAATTGTCTTTTTTTCAAAGCATATTTCAGTAAAACGCTTGTTGTAAGCCCGGCATCTTCCTGTGAGTTATTGACATAGAGCGTATTAGCAAGGCAGAAAAAGCCTCCATCTAAACCGGCCCAGCTGTCGGTAATCGTATCCCAGGGTGAAAAATCCGGATGTTTAATGAAATAAACAGGTCCATTCAGCGAATCACTGATATCCATGATGAAAGCAAGCGGTGCTGTTTGATTCATGTCTTCGTGGGCAACAAGATAATCTTTGAAAAAAGCGAGATAGCATTCACCTTTATCGTTGCAAGTTATACCACAAGCAGCAGGGCCGGCACCGGGTGATGCTGAAATTGACAAACCCTGTTGTTCTACAAGTTCGTCCAATTGATCTAAGGAATCAAGCTCGAAGGAACTGAGCAAACGGCCTCTTGACAGACTATACTTACCCACAAAACTTCCATTTGCTTCCGTTAGAAAAAAATTATGGTCGTTTTGAATTTTTAAATAATACGGAACGAGGAATACGTGTTGGCTTTCATCCAATATAATTTCACTTTTCTCAACAATAATATGATCAGGCCATTGGGCCTCGTTCGGGTTATTTGCATTCGTGCAGCCGCTTACTAATAGTAGTAGCATTGCGGCTGAAATAAGTGTTGCTGTTTTTATAATGCACATTTGATAAGTATCTATTATGTTGAGTATGTTATTATGTCAAGCTTTTTTTTATACTGACAACCCAATATAGAAAATTGAACCGAAACAAGAATAATAATAACAAATAGTATTGTACTTTGTATGGACGCAATTCAATCTGGTATTGAACGTATAGTATTCCGGATTTTAATTTTCTTAAGCATTTAAATGAATTTTTTGTAATCCCTAGTATTTTTAGGGATTTCCTTAATCTGCTTACAAGGTATTTCATGTTTAATTTTAAAACCGTATCAGTTTTACGTCTTTTGTGACCTGTCAAATCAGCCCTTTCGTATGATATATATATATATTGATACTGAAGATATTAGAAAAATAAAAACTTGGTTTAGGGATTGTTTTTGTGACATGGGATAACAAAATTTAATGTTGATTTCAGCACCATTTATGTTTTAGCTGTAATCGATGTAATTTCGAGTTTTATGTGCGGACGCTATACATTAGCCATACCATCGATAATAGTAGAAAAACGTTTTCAGGTGATGCTGGACCGGGAAAGCTATCGCG
>JAJRWN010000130.1 GCA_024276745.1 Bacteroidota bacterium | reverse complement strand
CCAGGCAGCGTTTGTAATTGTCCAGGGTGCTTTTTGCTTTACCGTTGATGGCAAAGCTGCATTCCAACTTTTTACATAATGTCCCGAATTCCGGTACCGTTGAAGCAGGGATTATTTAGATTTTAACTAATAGCCCACCATGTAAACCGTGAGTTAGTATTGTATGTTGCATCCTGTGAGGTTTCAGGCTCGGCATACCCGTGCCCCATCCCTCCCCATGCTTTACTCAAAAATCCACTTCATTTCTTATTACCATAATCGAGCAATGTGAATTAACTTTGCCTCCTCAAAATCATATATAATGAAGCACCCGGAAATTTTCACCGACAGGCATATCGGTCCAAACAAACAGGACATCCTATCCATGCTCAAAACTTGTGGTCAACAGAGCCTGAATCATTTCATCGAACAGACTGTCCCTACCAACATCCGCTTGCAGCAAAAACTTCATTTACCGGCAGCCATCTCTGAGGCCGATTTATTAAAAACCATGCATTTGCTGGCTTCAAAGAATCAGGTATTTAGAAATTTCATCGGCTCGGGTTATTATGGCACACATACCCCGGCCGTTTTGCAACGCAACATCCTGGAAAATCCCGGATGGTACACACAATACACGCCCTATCAGGCCGAGATTTCACAAGGCCGGCTCGAAGCCATGCTCATTTTTCAAACCGTAGTATCCGACCTCTGCCAATTGCCACTTGCCAATGCCAGCCTGCTCGATGAAGGCACTGCCGCTGCCGAAGCCATGATTATGTTTTATCGCCATGCCAAGCGGGGCAAAAACAAGGATAAAAATCTTTTCCTCGTATCAGCCGGTTGTTTCCCCCAAACCATTGATGTGGTGCAGAAAAGAGCTAATCCTTTGGGTATTGAAATAAAAATATTTGAAGAAAACAATCCCGAATTAACAGCCGGTGCTTTCGGTATACTCTTGCAATATCCTGATAAAAACGGGGCTGTCAATCATTGGGAATCTTTGATTTCATCTGCTCATGAAGCCGGTATCAAGGTAGCCATGGCCACCGATTTACTGGCATTGCTTAGCCTCAAATCGCCCGGTGCTATGGGTGCCGATGTCGCCCTCGGTAATTCACAACGATTTGGTGTACCCATGTTTTACGGAGGCCCGCATGCTGCGTTTTTTGCCAGCAACGAAACCTTCAAACGCCTGATGCCGGGTCGTATCATTGGTATATCGAAAGATGCCGAAGGAAACCCTGCCGTACGCATGGCTTTGCAAACCCGCGAACAGCATATCAGAAGAGAAAAAGCTACTTCAAATATATGTACGGCTCAGGCATTACTAGCTGTTATGGCAGGGATGTATGCCGTTTATCATGGTCCCGACCTCCTGCGGGCCATTGCTGATTATACCCATGATTTGGCTACTAAATTATCTACCGCCCTGCAATCACTTGGCTTCAAACAACTCAACAAATGCTATTTCGATACCTTGTTGATAGACGCTGACGGACATACTGAAAAGATAATAGCCCTGGCAAAAAAACACCATATTAATATGCGTAATACTGCTGATGGATGTATCGGCATTGCATTGGACGAAACCCACCACGAATCTGATATCCGGGAAATTGCTGAAATCTTTGCCATGGTCGTCAATAAAACCCTCAACCCGGCAAACCTCAAAACAGAAGATATTATCCCCGCTTCGCTTCAAAGAACAATAGATTATTTGCAGGAAGATGTTTTTACAAAGTATCATTCGGAAACCGAAATGATGCGTTTTTTGAAACGCCTTGAGAATAAAGACCTTTCGCTTGTACACTCCATGACACCACTAGGCTCTTGCACTATGAAACTGAATGCCGCAGCCGAATTGCTGTCGCTCACCCTGCCCGGTATCGCCCAAATGCATCCCTTTGCTCCGGAAGAACAATGTCAGGGCTACCGGCAAATGATATCTGAGCTCGAATCATATTTGTGTGCCATCACCGGTCTCGATGCTTGTTCGTTGCAACCTAATTCAGGAGCACAAGGCGAATATTCAGGACTCAGTGTCATCCGTGCTTATTTGCACGACAAAGGAGAAACCCAAAGAAATGTGGTACTCATTCCGACATCCGCACATGGCACTAATCCGGCTTCAGCAATCATGGCAGGCATGGAAATCGTTCTTGTGGCTTGCGATGAACAAGGAAATATCAATGTAGGCGAACTTAGGCAAAAAGCCGAAGAATATAGCGACCGCCTGGCAGCCCTCATGATTACCTATCCATCCACTCATGGAGTTTTCGAGGAAGCCGTTGTTGAAATATCTGATATTATCCATCAAAACGGAGGACAAGTTTACATGGACGGTGCCAATATGAACGCTCAGGTAGGGCTCACGAGTCCGGCCATGATTCATGCCGATGTCTGCCACCTGAATTTGCATAAAACCTTTGCCATTCCTCATGGAGGAGGCGGTCCCGGTGTAGGGCCTATCTGCTGTGCAGCACATCTGAGTCCTTTTCTTCCCGGGCATTCAATTTTAAAAAACAATGGGAAAAATGTTCATGCCGTCAGCAGTGCTCCCTGGGGAAGTGCGGCTATTCTTAGTATTTCTTATGCATACATCCGGATGATGGGCAGTAAAGGTTTGGCACAAGCATCAAGCATGGCCATTTTGAATGCCAACTATATCAAATCAAGGCTTGAAGATCATTATCCGGTGCTTTATAGCGGTAAAAACGGAACGGTTGCCCATGAATTGATTCTTGATATTCATGGAATAAGAAATGATTCAGGCATTAGTGCCGAAGATATCTCAAAACGCCTGATGGATTATGGTTTTCATGCGCCAACGGTCTCCTTCCCGGTTCACGAGACCTTGATGATAGAACCCACAGAGAGTGAATCGAAAGCTGAACTCGATCGTTTCTGCGATACCATGATAGCCATCAGAAAGGAAATACAAGATGTGGCAGATGGAAAAACTGATGCCAACGATAACCTGCTGAAAAATGCACCTCACACGGCACAAATGATTGCCTCATCCGATTGGAATCACTCCTATTCAAGGGAAGCAGCAGCATTTCCAGCTCCATGGCTAAAATCATGGAAATATTGGCCACCGGTAGCAAGGGTGGATAATCCTTTTGGCGACAGAAATCTGATTTGCACTTGTCCGGCTACCGAAACCTATGCAGAGGCTTAATCGGGGTCAGGCAAACAATCACCATAAACTTCACGAAGCTTATTTTCCATAATGGTTTTTGTTCGCTTCATCAATTCAGCCGTATCGTCAAGGGTCATACCTTTTGTAGATATTGGAGGAGAAATAATAGCACGCAGTCTTCCGGGGAAAATACGCATACCTCTTTTTTTATTCATTCTTTTATAGGTATCGAGCATGGTAATAATCGTAAGCGGGACTTGATTTTGAATAGCGAGGCGAAAAGCTCCACTGTGAAAATCTCCGGTTAGTTGAGGGCCTGCGTTCCTCGTACCTTCCGGATAAAGCAATACCGAACGGCCGGCTTTCAGTCTCTGATCGAGCCAAAGAAAGCTTTTTTTACGGCTGTCTTTCTCCGAGCGAATAACCGAATAATGCAAACGGGGAAGCATATATCCGATAATGGGCACTTTCCTTACTTCATTCTTAGCCAGAATATGATAATCGCCCGGACAAGCGACAACCGCTGCCGGCACGTCAATCAGGGCTACATGGTTGCATACAAATACCTGTGCTTGTTTTTTATCGACCAGTTTTTTCCCTTTGGTAAGTATTGGCAAGCCCGATAATGCCATAAAAGTTGCCGACCATGCTTTCGTAAGATGATGACATATATGCCAGGCCTTTTTGCCTCCAAGTTTATAAAAAAACAAAAAAACAATTAGGGTTATTAAGCCAATTACAGAAATCCAGAATAAAGTATAAATTGCCCATATAAAGCCAAATATTTTTCTGACAGGATGAAAAATTTTCTGCATAGTTTGATATTTAACGTAACCTCGCCAGGTACATTTGAATGGTATTTTCAAGTCCGAGATATAAAGCATCTGAAATTAAAGCATGGCCAATGGAAACTTCATCGAGCCAGGGAATATTTTCTTTAAAAAATGCCAGATTATCAAGGTTCAAGTCATGGCCGGCATTAATACCCAAGCCGAGTTGTCGGGCAAGACTTGCCGCATCTACATAGGCTTTAATGGCAGTTTCGCAGCTTATAGCATATTGTTCGGCATAAGGACCGGTATATAATTCAATGCGGTCGGTGCCGGTAGCAGGAGCAGCCTCTATCATCGAAGGATTGGCATTAATAAAAACCGACACCCGGATACCGGCTTCTTTCAAAGGACCAATGACATCCTGCAAAAAACTTTTGTGCCGGATGGTATCCCAGCCGGTGTTGGAGGTCAGCACATCTGGCGGATCGGGTACCAATGTGGCTTGCTGAGGCTTATTGTCCAAGACCAATTGCAACCACTCTTTTGAAGGATATCCTTCGATATTAAATTCTGTTTGAACCACTTTTCGCAAGACACTGACATCCGCTTTTCTGATATGCCGTTCGTCCGGACGGGGATGAACGGTAATACCCTGTGCTCCGAATCGTTCGCAATCACGCGCCACCTGCATTAAATCAGGTATATTATTGCCACGTGCATTGCGGATTAAGGCGATTTTATTGATGTTTACACTTAAGCTGGTCATACCTTATAATTTCACCCAAATTTAGCTAAATTCAAAAAGTCTGCGGCACAAAAAAAGCAGCCTGTTAAGACTGCATTTTTAAGTATCAGGTAAAGCCGGTATTAATACCGGTAATATTCCGGTTTGTAAGGACCTTCTTTCGGCAGGTTAATGTAAGTTGCTTGTTTATCGCTTAATTCTTCCAAAACCACTCCGATTTTTTCCAGGTGAAGACGTGCAACCATTTCATCAAGATGTTTGGGAAGCATATACACTTTATTTTCGTATCGCTCGCTATGATTCCAAAGTTCCATTTGAGCCAATGTCTGGTTTGTAAATGAATTAGACATTACAAAACTGGGATGGCCGGTGGCACAACCCAAATTCACCAAACGGCCTTCGGCCAATACAATCACATCATGATCTTCTACATGGTAGAGATCCACCTGCGGTTTGATATTTATTTTTGACTGACCGTAATTATTATTCAACCAGGCCATATCAATTTCATTATCGAAATGCCCGATATTGCAGACAATGGCTTTATCTTTCATCATTTTGAAATGACGGCCTTCAATGATATCGCAATTGCCGGTGCAAGTCACTACAATATCAGCTTCTTTAATGGCATCATCCATGCGTTTCACTTCAAAACCTTCCATGGCAGCTTGCAAAGCACAAATCGGATCAATTTCGGTAACAATAACCCGGGCACCTGCACCACGCAGCGATTGTGCCGAGCCTTTTCCTACATCGCCATAACCGGCAACAACAGCCACTTTTCCAGCCATCATTACATCGGTAGCTCTGCGAATACCGTCAACCAATGATTCGCGACAGCCGTATTTATTATCAAATTTTGATTTCGTAACCGAATCGTTGACATTAATCACAGGCAAAGGCAATTCTCCTTTGCTCTCCAATTCATAAAGCCTGTGAATACCGGTAGTTGTTTCTTCACTAATACCTTTGATTCCCGGGATGAGTTCAGGATATTTATTAAGAACCATAGCTGTCAAATCTCCCCCATCATCCAAAATCATGTTCAATGGTTTTGATTCATCGCCAAAAAAGAGGGTTTGCTCAATGCACCAGTTAAATTCTTCTTCGCTTTCGCCTTTCCATGCATAAACCGGAATACCGGCATCGGCAATAGCGGCTGCTGCGTGATCCTGAGTAGAAAAAATATTACATGATGACCATTGCACTTCGGCACCCAGTTCTATTAAAGTTTCAATTAATACAGCCGTTTGGATGGTCATGTGCAGACATCCGGCAATGCGAGCATCCTTGAGTGGTTTTTCATCGCGGTATTTTTCCCTAAGCGACATGAGTCCCGGCATTTCGGCCTCGGCAAGCATCACTTCTTTTCTTCCCCATGCCGCCAGGGAAATATCCTTAACTTTGTACTTCATTTTTGTGTCTATCATTATTTAAATTTTTATTCAAGTGCAAAAATAGCCTTTTACTAAAAAGAAATCCTGATTCTAATGCAAGTTTAGGAAACAAAAGAAGTAGAAGCTTTGTTCAAATACTAATTCATTCATTAAAAATAAATCGAAGAAAATGTATCCAGCCCAATTAGTAATACCTATGAAACAAGAATTGACCCATGTAGGATTTGAAGACCTGATATCGGCTGACCAAGTTGATAAAACAATAAAATCTAAAGGAACTGTCCTGGTGGTAATCAACAGTGTTTGCGGGTGTGCCGCAGGAACTGCCCGTCCGGGGGTAAGACTATCGCTTGAAAATGAGAAAAAACCTAACAGACTAACAACAGTATTTGCCGGTTTTGATATGGAATCTACTGAGCAAGTACGGAAGCATTTATTGCCTTATCCTCCATCATCACCCTCTATTGCTTTGTTTAAGGATGGTAAATTGGTGTATTTTCTTGAACGGCATCAAATACAGGGTCAAGCAGCAGAAATGCTTGCACAAAAGCTGACTTTGGCCTACGATACTTATTGCTAAGCTATCCGTACTAGCTTAGTCACTCCTTT
>JAJRWN010000129.1 GCA_024276745.1 Bacteroidota bacterium | reverse complement strand
TTATTTTTATTTTCATTGTCTACAAACATCCCAATATCTACAATTACCTGATGTTAAGCGGAGCATTGGCTTATCTTGTTGGGAATATCGTATTGTTTCAAAGCCGCCTTTTTCCCAATGCTTATCCCTGGTGGATGGCGTTTTTCCTGCTTACGATTGTGGGTGAACGGCTTGAACTCAGTCGTTTTCTGAATATCTCAAAACAAAAACAATATTTCCTGGCTCTTTCTCTTGGTCTTTTCGTTGTGGGTATCTTTTTCCCTTTTCACGGAGCCGGTCGCTACATCCTTGCCGCTGCGCTGACCACAAGCAGTATTTGGCTATTGAAATATGATATGGCACTGAAATCAGTAAGAAGTACAGGACAGTTTCGTTTTACCGGTTCCTTGCTTATTATCGGTTATATCTGGTTGCTCATTACTGCGGTGATGGCTTTTTTCGTATCCGCTACGCTCTGGACTTACGATGCTTTCCTGCATGCTTTTTTCCTTGGGTTTGTATTTGCTATGATTTTTGCTCATGCACCTATTATTTTGCCTCCGGTGCTTGCTGTCGGTAAAAAAATATACCACCCTGTGCTTTATGTTTGGTTTGTTTTGTTGCAGCTTTCACTCATAACCCGGTTGATATCCGATTTCCTCGAGAATACTTTTTGTAAGCAATGGTCAGGTTTGATAAATGGCATTGCCATTCTATTGTTTTTTGTGAATATACTGGTATTATTAAAAAGGAAGAAAAGCACTTACTCCACCACTACAAGATAATAGTTCTTTTTACCACGCTGAACCAGCAGATAGCGACCTTGCAATAAATGCTGATCGGTCAAATGCGTTTCGGCCAAAGATATTTTTTCTTTATTAATGCTCAGTCCGCCTTCTTTAATCAATCTTCTGATCTCACCTTTTGAAGCAAATACACCTGCTTCTGAGAGTAAATCAATAACCGGTAGCTTTTGTTCAAACATGCTTTTGGCAAGATTGAATTGAGGTACTCCTTCCATCACTTCGAGCAGCATTTGTTCGCTTAAACTGCCCAGCGCTTCTTGGGTAGCGCGTCCGAATAATATGGCCGATGCTTCCCGGGCATTTCGAACAGCTTCTGCCGAATGAACCCTTGTGGTTACTTCTTCGGCCAGGGCTTTTTGCAATAGGCGTAGATGAGGAGCGGCCTGATGTTCTTTTTCCAGGGTTTCAATTTCTTCACGGGTTTTCAAAGTAAACACACGGATATATTTTGTAGCATCTTCGTCAGAAGCATTGATCCAAAACTGATAAAATTTATAGGGTGAAGTTAACCGGGCATCTAACCAGATATTTCCGGTTTCGGTTTTTCCGAATTTAGTACCGTCAGCTTTGGTTACCAATGGACAGACTATTCCAAAAGCAGGTTTATTTTCACCTTTTCGTCTAATGAGTTCAGTGCCTGATGTGATATTGCCCCATTGATCGCTTCCCCCCATCTGCATCCGGCAGTTTTTATGTGTATAAAGCCAATAAAAATCATAAGCCTGCAATAGCTGATAAGAAAATTCGGTAAAGGAAATGCCGGCTTCCAGTCTTTTCTTAACCGAATCTTTAGCCATCATATAGTTAACGGTCAGGTGTTTGCCCACATCGCGTAAAAAATGAAGCATATCCATATTTTTATACCAATCGTAATTATTTACAATTTCAGCAGCATTTGGAGCAGCACCAAAATCAAGAAATTTTTCCAGTTGTTTTTTTATCGCGCTTACATTATGTCGAATGGTTTCTTCATTCAGTAGATTTCTTTCGGTATTTTTTCCTGATGGGTCACCAATCATACCGGTAGCACCTCCTAGCAGGGCAATGGGTTTATGACCGGCTTTCTGAAATATTTTTAACAGCATGATGGTAGCTAATGAACCTACATGCAGTGAATCGGAAGTAGGGTCAAAACCGATATATCCGGTTTGCATTCCCGATTTTAGAAAATCATCTGTTCCGGGAATCATATCCTGCAACATACCACGCCATTTCAATTCTTCGATATAGTCCGTCATTTTTAGCATTTTTGACAAAGATAAAAAAAGAGCAAGCAGCCGGAGTATTTTTAGTTTGCCGGCTATCAATCCATGAACTATCTATCACACTATTATGCCGATTTGAGTAGCAATGAGCCTGCTTATACTTTAGGTAAAATATTACCTGATTTATCGCGTATGGTGAACCCGTCTGTCCGATTACGATCCGGTGTATTAAGTAATCATCCGAAAACAGCTTTACAATGGTTAAATAAAGGAGTGGATACCCATCATAAGATGGATGCCATTTTTCATAATTCAGATTTTTTCTTCGAGCATACCAGGTTTATCCGTAAACTGATGAATGAGCAAAATTTTGGGCGCCCTCATAAATATTTTAATTTTTTTGCTCATTTGCTACTCGAAATGATTCTTGACCGTGTACTTATCAGGCATTATCCTGAGATAGCTCATAACTTTTATCGTGATTTAAAATCAATTCCGGCCGGTTTATTATCAAACTATGAAGAACAACATCATTACGGTATAGATTTACCTGCTTTAAATCATGCCTTGCAACGCTTTATTGCAGTCCGGTATCTTTTTACATATATCTGCAATGAGCATTTGGTATTTGCGTTTAATAGAATTGTATTGCGAACCGGTATCAGTGGCTTCGATGAATTGGATCAAAAACTATTGGCCGGCTTGATTGACGATATTGAACAAGAACTGTGGCTTAACTTTTCAACCATTTTCAAAACCATTCGTATAAAATTGGCTAATGAACTATAAGCAAGTAATCCTGATTCTGCTATTGGCAATTATTTCCATGTCATCAAAGGCCCAAAGCAGAAAATACAGCAACGAATTTTTATCCATTGGAGTAGGAGCCCGTGCACTGGGTATGTCTGGTGCATCGGTAGCATCGGTAGCTGATGCCACGGGTATTTATTGGAATCCTGCCGCTATTTTGCGAAGGCCCGGAAATATGCAACTTGCTCTGATGCATACCGAACATTTTGGAGGTATTGCCAAGTTTGATTTTGCCGGTCTTGTTCTTCCCAGTAAAGATCCCGATAGAATGATGGGTGTTTCTGTCATCCGTTTCGGTATTGATGATATTCCAAATACTTTATTCCTGGTCGAACCTGACGGTACGATTAATTACGATAATGTTACCGCATTTTCAGCAGTCGATTATGCTTTTATGTTTACTTATGCCCGTAAATTGAAATGGAATAATCTAAATCTTGGGGCTAATGCCAAGATTATTCACCGCGGAGTAGGCACATTTGCCAAAGCCTGGGGTTTTGGTTTCGACCTGGGAGCTCAAATGAATTATGGCAACTGGCAATTTGGTGCAATGGCACGTGATGTTACCACCACATTCAATGTCTGGTCATTTAATTTTACTGATGCCGAACAGCAGGCTTTGGCTAGAAGCGGTAATGTTATTCCCGGAACATCTTATGAAATCACTACACCAAAAATTGTTCTCGGTGCAGCTTATCATTACGATATAAACGATAAATTCTCCGTATTGGGTGAATTAAATCTGGATTTGACCACCGATGGAAAACGCAATGTATTAATCAGTATGAATCCGGTAAGCATTGATCCGCATTTGGGTCTGGAAGCCGATTATAATAAATTGGTTTTCTTACGAGCAGGCATCGGTAATATACAGCGTGCCACATCCGATATTGACGGTAGCCCGATAACCACCTGGCAACCCAATGCGGGTATTGGATTGCATATCAGAAATATCCGTATTGATTATGCTTATACCGATGTGGGCAATCAATCGCAAGTGCTTTATTCGCATGTATTTTCTTTAATGCTTGATTTAAAAAGCAAAGCTAAAACCAAATAAACCCCCATGAAACGGATTGCCCTCATATTATCCGCTTTTACACTTTCGTTGAGTGCATTTTCTCAAACTAATTATGGGAACGAATGGATTGATTTTGCCGGTCAATATCCGTATTTTAAAATAAAAGTATCGGAAACCGGTTTGCACCGGATCGATTATAATACACTTTCTACTGCACTGGGCTCTGCCGGTTATTCGCTGGCAGCTGTTGATCCCCGTGATTTTATGATTTATCATAATGGCGAGCAACAATATATTTATATCAAAGGCGAATCGGACGGTACTTTTTCAAACAATGATTTTCTGGAATTTTATGCCGAAAAAAACTCAGGATGGTCTGATGATGTATTGTTTCAGCAAGCCGCTTTTAATCCAAACCCATATTACAGCCATTTTAACGATACTGCTGCTTATTTTCTAACATGGAATCCATCGAGTTTGGTATTCAAAAGAAGAATGGCCGAACCCGGAAACAATATTTCTAATCCACCGGCCAAAAAACAATATTACCTGCAGGAAGATATTTTGGAGTATCATAATCAATTTCAATCCGGCACCAAAACATTGATTCAAGGGGTTTATTTGCTGGATAGCCGTTTTGATGAAGGAGAAGGATTTACCGATCATGATTTTAATAAAACTGCAAAATCTTATAGCATAATGCTCGACCATATTTATTCGGGTAGTGGCATTCAGAGTGCTTCTGTTCAATTCAGAATGGTGAGTATTTACGATCAGGTACATGAATTGACCTTTGATGCCAACGGAGTGAATTATGCTAGTGAAACCATCAACGGTCAGCATGTGAGAGATGTAAATTTTAATGTGCCTTTGAATCAATTGAATAATGGAAGCAGTGCCGATGTGTTTACCGTTAGCTCATCAGGAAGCGGCAGTTCAGACCGGAATGCGGTAGGGTTTATTAAAATCATCTATCCGAGATTATTTGATTTCAATAATAAACAACAATGGCATTTCAGTATAACCGGAACC
>JAJRWN010000128.1 GCA_024276745.1 Bacteroidota bacterium | reverse complement strand
CCTGCTGAATCCCAATCAGAGACCATGCTTTGAAACAGAGAATCGAACTGGGCTTGTGCAACTTGGCTGCTAAAAAGTAAAAGGATTGCAAGACCTTTAGCAATAGAAACAATAACATTATAAAATTTGCTCAGACCCGAGTATTCGGGGGGGGGCTGGCAATCAATGATTTACGAAATCTTTTCATCATGATTTGCTTTGAAGGGTTAAAGAATAAAAAAAGAACAATGATGCAAATTAATAATAAGTATTGACAAATCCAAATATTTTAACAGGTTTGTTGTTTTAAACTTCATTGAATAATGGTATCGGAATTTTAATTTTCCTTTAGAAAATGATGGATGAATAAAGGTCAGGCAATGTGATTAGCTCGTACGAATTAATCCGGATCAATCTGGTGCATATCCTTTTTTTTCTTCAATCTCCCTGCAACAAAAGTTATCAGGAACAACAAAGCAGCAGTAAGTACGGCAATCCGGGCCAGCCAATCGCCAAAGCGGGTATAAAAAGTTTGATGATGATTTACATAAACTGTGCTGCGAATAGCCGTTTGGATTCGAAAATCAGTAGCTTGTCTGATCATGCCTCTCTGATCGATAAAACAAGAAGTACCTGTATTGGCAGCCCGCACCACATCTCTTCTGTTTTCAATAGCCCGGAGGGAGGAGAACAGTAGATGTTGTTTGTGTCCTGCCGTATTGCCCCACCAATCGTCATTGGTAATAACAAAAATTAAACCGGCACCTTGCCGTACATATTTGGCTACCCATGCACCGAAAACCGATTCGTAACAAATAACCGGGGCAATACCGATATCAGGCGAAACATCGAAGAAAACATCCGGCTTGGATTGTATGCCGAGACTACCACTGATACCGCCCAGGCCAATGGCAAATTTTTCTAAAAAGCGAAAAGCTGCCGGATAAGGCATACGTTCTACACCGGGAACTAATTTCGATTTATGATAGACCGGAATCTTATCGTTTTTGCCAATCATAATGGCGGTATTATAGGCATCCCAATACACTCCCGGCCGGGTTGATTTGCGCGAAGTAGCTGTTCTGTGTGCTTCATCAAGCAGCTTAAATCCATCAATACCGGTGAGCAGCCAGCTGTTTGGATGATTGCGCATCATTTTTCTGATTGCTCTAACCTGCCAGGTGCTTTTCAAATCTTGCTCATCCATTCCACCGGGTATGGCTGTTTCGGGCCATGCAATGATGCGGGTATCGGCTGTTGTAGCCGAATCTGTTATAGCAATCAGCCGGTCTAATTGTTTCCGGTAGGGAATAAAACGGTCGCCATCCGGAAATTTTTCGTGCCAGGCACTGATATTGGGTTGTACGGCAAGCACTTCAACGGCATCACCCTGTTCTTTATAGGTGTTGAATTGTATCAGCGAAATAACAATGGGAATGACAATAATTGATATGGTAGCTACGAGGTGAATTTTTCGTTGCTTTAGAAAGATTGAATCGCTGCTTTTGCTTCGCATCAAATGAAAAGCTTTGAAAAGCAGGATATTGATGCCGAGTATCCAGGCGGTACCCCCGTAAATTCCGGTATATTCATACCATTGAGCCAATTGAGGTAGTGCTGATAAGCCGTTGCCCAGACTTAACCATGGCCAGGCCAGTTCCCAACTATGATGCAAATATTCAAAACTCATCCAGTAAGCAATCAGGGCAATATAAGCCCGGCTATCGCCAAGCTTTTTTTTTGTCCAGGTGAACAGCAGGAAGGGGACCGTCATCAACAAGCTATTGAGTATGATAGCTGCTACTCCACCGGCAGGTGAAGCGTTCCATATCCACCAGGTGGAGAGACCATTCCATATCATGAATGCCAAACCGGTAAAACCAAATAGTTTTATTCCCGGATGTAAAATGTCAGGCTTGCTGATAAGCGATTCGATATAAAGCAATGGAATGAAGGCTACGAAAAGCAGGATAAATAAAAGATGAGGAGGCCATGCCAACCAGAGTAGGACACCTGCAAGCACGGCATTGGCCAATTTGTTTTTTAAAATATTCTGCATATTGACAAAATTAATGAAATTGACAGCTTATTTTTTTACTGATTTCCGGCAGCAATTACAAGCACAAATTCGCCTTTTATGGATTTGTTCGAAAAATAAGATAACACAGAAGCAATCGTTCCTCGTTGGGTTTCCTCATACATTTTACTAATCTCTCTGGATACCGATGCTTTTCTGTCTGCTCCAAAAATATCAGCAAATTGCCGGAGTGTTTTCAATAACCGGTGAGGCGATTCGTAAAAAACAAGAGTAGTATCTAATTGTGAAAGTGCTTCTAAACGACTCTTCCGACCTTTCTTAGGCGGTAGAAAACCTTCGAAATGAAAACGTTCGCAGGGTAGGCCGGAAAGCACTAATGCCGGTACAAAAGCAGTTGGACCCGGCAAGCATTCCACTTTGATATTTGCTTCAACACAAGCCCTGACTAATAAAAACCCCGGGTCGGAAATCCCGGGTGTACCGGCATCGCTGATTTGGGCAATCTGAAAGCCTGATAGTAAACGCTTAATCACCAATGGCAGTTTTTTATGCTCGTTGGCAAGATGAAACGATTCCATGGGTTTTTTGATGTCAAAATGCTTCATCAGTTGACCGCTGATGCGGGTATCTTCACACAATATTAAATCCGCAGTGCGTAATATCTCAATTGCACGCAAAGTAATATCCTTCATGTTGCCAATAGGTGTGGGTACTAATGTCAGCAATCCGTGTTTCTCCATCAGGATGTTAAATTAGATGATTTCACCGAGCCTGCAAAAGCATCTTGTTTACTCTTTAAACAAAAAGGTTTTCTACTTTTACTATGGCTATAATAGTGCATGCTTACCTTAGGTCAGCTACTACAGCATATACGGATAATCTTAACCATTATTTGAGCAAGCCTCAACAAATGCAAAAGAATTGAACTATTTTGTAAAATGGAATGAATAATGTAATTTTGTGTGGCATAATGCTCTTGGCAACGTATTCTCAATTTCTTATATTATAGCGAGAATGCCAAACCTGGAGCTTTTTTATTTTAGAACGTATGAAAAAAAGAACAGCCATATTAGTGGACGGAGGATTTTTCTTAAAACGTTACCGCTCAATTAATAAGATTAAAAATCTTGACCCTGCAAGAACTGCAAATGATCTTTGGGAAATGTGTCTTAAACATTTAACACAAGCAAAAAAAGAATTGTTTGACTTATACCGGATATTTTACTATGATTGCCTGCCGTATGATAAAAAGCAACACAACCCGGTAACGGGAAAAGCAATTGACTTTTCTAAAACTGATCAATATAAATTTCAATTGGATTTTTTTGAAGAATTAAAAAAGAAACGAAAAATTGCCCTTAGACTAGGTGTATTAGAAGATAAAAAAAGATGGATAATAAAGCCCTCCAAAACTAAAGATTTATTGACAAAAAAACTAGCTATTGACGATTTGACAGAGGATGATGTTCAATTTGACTTTACTCAAAAAAGAGTAGATATTAAAATTGGGCTTGACATCGCCTCAATGTCCTTAAAGAAACAAGTAGAACAAATCATTTTGGTATCAGGTGATAGTGATTTTGTTCCTGCATCTAAATTAGCAAGATGCGAAGGGATAGACTTTATACTTGATCCAATGTGGAATCCAATTAAGCCACATTTATTCGAGCACATTGACGGCTTAGTTTCAAAAATAAGAAAGCCAAGTAAATAGTAACTATGGCGATCAATTTTTATCATAATCTGAACAATTTACAAATGGATGAACAAAATTTATTTCTCAGCAATATTCAACAAGGTTACCATTTTAAAAAAGATTCATTTATCCTTGGGGCTGCCATGCTTGATGGATTACCCTTGAAAAATGCACAAGTAAAAATTCCTTTAAAAGCCCTGAACCGTCATGGTTTAATTGCCGGAGCTACCGGAACAGGCAAAACCAAAACCTTGCAGATTATTGTCGAAAATCTGTCGCTGAAAGGCATACCCAGTCTGGTGATGGATTTGAAGGGTGATTTAAGCGGACTGGCACAACCCGGAATAAATAATAAACATATTGAAAAACGGCATCAGGCTCTTGGCATACCGTATGAACCCAAAGGATTTCCTGTTGAATTGCTGACTTTATCCGATGAAAAAGGCTGCCGGCTTAGGGCTACCGTTTCGGAATTTGGTCCGGTTTTACTATCAAAAATTCTTGGTTTAAATGATACTCAAGGAGGTATTCTGGCTCTGATTTTTAAATATTGTGATGATCATAAATTACCCTTGATTGACCTGAACGATTTAATCAGGATGTTGCAATATATGCAAAACGAAGGCAAGGAAGATATAAAGAAAAGCTATGGGCAAGTGTCATCTAGCTCAACATCCACTATCATGCGAAAGATTATTGAATTGGAGCAGCAAGGTGCCGAGCAATTTTTTGGAGAAATTTCTTTTGATGTACATGATTTGTTAAGAAAAAATAAGGATGGAAATGGTATCATTTCTATCATGAGACTCTGTGATATACAGGATAAACCCAAACTGTTTAGCACTTTTATGCTTAGTCTGCTGGCCGAAGTATTCAATACTTTTCCGGAAGTGGGCGATTTGGATCAACCCAAATTGTGCATTTTCATAGATGAAGCACATTTGATTTTTAAAGAAGCAAATGAAGCATTGCTCGATCAAATTGAAATGGTAATCAAACTGATTCGCTCAAAAGGTGTAGGTATATTTTTTTGCACTCAGAACCCCAGCGATATACCCGATGTGGTTTTAAGCCAACTGGGTTTGAAGGTACAGCATGCTTTGAGAGCATTCACTGCCCGCGACCGGAAAAATATTGTCAAAACGGCTGAAAATTATCCGGTAAGCCCCTTTTATCAAACCAATCAGATACTTACTGAATTGGGTATTGGCGAAGCTTTGATTACAGCGCTCAACGAAAAAGGAATTCCCACACCTTTGGCAGCCACCTATATGCGTGCACCCATGTCGAGAATGGATATTCTCAATCCTGATGAACTTGACAATATTGTAGAGCAATCAAGTATAATTACTAAATATAATCAGGAAATCAATCGCGAAAGTGCCTATGAAATCCTAGAAGAAAAAATGAAAGATACTTTTGGAGAAAAACGGCAACTTGAAATTGAGGAAGAGAAAAAAAGAGCGGCTCAGGTAAGCGGAAAAGAAGCATCAATTTGGGGCAGTTTGAGTAAAAATACGATGGTGAGGCAATTAGGACGAACTTTTCTTAGAGAACTCACCAGAGGATTGCTGGGTACCATGGGGGTGAAAACAACTACACGCAGAAGGTCTTATACAAGGAGAAGGAGAAGATATCGCTAATCATGATAATCTTTTTCGAAAACCTTCCTGCTGGTAAAAGATTTTAATAAATCAATTTGCTCTGCTTCAGACAAAGGATGCTTTTCGGCATAATGTCCTTTTAGCCGCTGCCGGTACGATTCATATAAAATAACCGCACAAGCCACAGAAATATTCAAACTGGGCACCATGCCTGCTTGCGGAATGATAATATTACCGTCAGCAGCACTCAATAATTCATCCGATATTCCGGCATGCTCGTTGCCAAAAGCAATGGCCATGGCATGCATAAAATTCATATCATACACCGATTGGGCTTTAGTACTCAAATGCGTACAATAAACAAGTGGATATTTCTTTCTTACCTCTTGCAAACAATCGCTTACCTTTTCGAAATGGTGCACTTTAATCCATTTCATGGCAGAAGCAGAG
This sequence comes from Bacteroidota bacterium, assembly GCA_024276745.1. Taxonomy (GTDB): domain Bacteria; phylum Bacteroidota; class Bacteroidia; order Chitinophagales; family S012-47; genus JAJRWN01. The sequence continues at coordinate 18,533 of JAJRWN010000128.1, read as the reverse complement.
CTACGCCTGCCAAGATGCCTGGAAGAATTTTGTTGATTATCGATAACAAATACTTCATAAATTCCTACCGCATCGCAGGTACGCAGTACGGCAGCAATATTATGCGGATCATCAACATGTTCCATAATCACCGTTAGGCCCGATTGCCTGTTTTTTAAAACTTCTTTTAATTTTTGCAATCTTTCATCAGTAACCGGCCAATTATTTTTATCTGCTTTCAAGTGCTTTTTTGATATCATAACATCGTGCTAAAATACAAAGCTAATCGTTGCACTGCATACACCTATATATATAAGCGTACCATTCATAACAGATGAATTTTTACAGGCAATTATGCCGGCTTAAAGAATCTCAATATTTTTTTTAAATCGGCTATTGTATAATCCTTATAATATTTCTACCTTTGCATTCCAAAAATTTCAAGAAAACAAAGAATGCCGACTATTCAACAACTTGTACGGAAAGGAAGGAAACGCATCATATCAAAGAGTAAATCAAGAGCTCTTGATGCATGTCCTCAGAAAAGGGGTGTATGCACCCGTGTTTACACAACCACACCCAAAAAGCCTAATTCGGCTTTACGGAAAGTGGCAAAGGTAAGATTGACCAATGGTCCCGAAGTTATTGCTTACATACCGGGTGAAGGACACAACCTTCAGGAACACAGTATTGTATTGATACGTGGAGGAAGGGTGAAAGACTTACCGGGTGTTCGTTATCACATAGTACGTGGTTCTTTAGATACGGCAGGTGTTGCAGACAGAAAGCAATCCAGATCGAAATATGGTACCAAAAGGCCAAAAGCATAAGCATTGAATTATGAGGAAAACTAGAGCAAAAAAACGTCCTTTACAACCTGATCCCAGATATCAGGAAGCGTTGGTAACACGCTTTGTAAATAACTTGATGTGGAATGGTAAAAAATCGGGTGCTTATACCATTTTTTACGATGCTATGGATTTGATTGAAAAGAAAACCAAGGAAAAAGGTTATGATTTGTGGAAAGAAGCATTAAATAATGTAATGCCGGGAGTGGAAGTTAGAAGTCGAAGAGTAGGAGGAGCCACATTTCAAATACCTACCGAAATCAGGGCCGATAGAAAAATATCGCTTACTATGAAATGGATTATTCAATTTGCCCGCAAAAGAAATGGTAAATCAATGGCCGATAAATTGGCAGCAGAAATAATTGCAGCTTCAAAAAATGAAGGTGGAGCGGTAAAGAAGAAAGAAGATACACATAGAATGGCAGAGGCCAATAAAGCATTTGCTCATTTTAGAAGATAAGGAAGAAGATAGTATCAGGATCATGGCAAGGGATTTAAGAAAAACAAGAAATATAGGTATTGCTGCGCATATTGATGCAGGTAAAACCACAACAACCGAAAGGGTGTTGTATTATACTGGTATCAACTACAAGATAGGTGAGGTGCACGATGGTGCAGCTACCATGGATTGGATGGAGCAGGAAAAGGAACGTGGCATTACTATTACCTCAGCCGCTACAACAACATTCTGGAAATACCCTACCCGGCAAGGTCAATTATTGCCCAATACACAAGAATATAAAGTTAATATTATAGATACACCCGGTCATGTTGATTTTACCGTTGAAGTAGAACGTTCTTTGCGGGTTTTAGACGGTGTAGTTGCTTTGTTTTGTGCAGTTGGTGGTGTAGAACCTCAATCGGAAACCGTATGGCGTCAGGCCAATCGGTATAAAGTACCTCGAATTGGTTTTGTAAATAAAATGGATCGTTCTGGTGCCGATTTTTTGGATGTTGTAAACCAGGTTAAAGATAAACTTGGAGCTAATCCTATTCCCTTGCAATTGCCCATTGGTGCCGAAGAAACATTTAGAGGAGTAGTTGATTTGGTAACTGGGAAAGCCATTATTTGGGATGAAAAAACGCAAGGTTTGACCTTTCAGGAAATAGAAATTCCTGCTGATATGGCTGAACAAGTGGAAGAATACCGGGTAAAACTGATTGAAGCTGTTGCCGAATATGACGATCATTTGCTTGAAAAATATTTCGATGATCCTGACAGTATTACTCAAGACGAAATGATGGCTGCCATTCGTAAAGCAACTATAGACCTGACCATTATTCCCATGATGTGCGGATCTGCCTTTAAAAATAAAGGTGTTCAAGCTTTACTCGATGCAGTAGTTGCCTATTTACCTTCACCGCTTGATGTGGAATCCATCAAAGGAGTAAATCCAAAATCTGATAAAGAAGAAGAACGAAAACCCGATGCGAAAGAACCTTTTGCAGCTCTTGCCTTTAAAATAATGACCGACCCTTATGTAGGTCGTTTAGCATTTTTTAGAGTGTATTCAGGAGTGCTTAATGCCGGTTCTTATGTTTTAAATACCCGTACCGGTAAAAAAGAACGTATTTCAAGGATTTTACAAATGCATGCCAATAAGCAAAACCCCATTGACCGTATTGAAGCCGGTGATATAGGAGCCGCTGTTGGTTTTAAAAATATAAAAACCGGAGATACGCTTTGTGATGAAAAACATCCGATAGTATTTGAAAATATAGATTTTCCTGATCCGGTTATTAGCATTGCCATTGAAGCCAAAGCCCAGAAAGATGTCGATAAATTGAGTGCTGCTTTAGCCAAATTAGCTGAAGAAGATCCTACGTTTAAAGTAAAAGTTGATGAAAAAAGCGGCCAAACAATAGTAAGTGGAATGGGTGAACTTCATCTTGAAATAATCGTTGATCGCCTGAAACGTGAGTTTGGTGTAGAATGTAATCAAGGCGCACCGCAAGTGGCCTACCACGAAGCCATTACATCAACTATTAAATATCGAGAATTATTCAAAAAACAATCAGGAGGTCGCGGTAAATTTGCCGATATCCAATTTGAAATCGGCCCGGGAGACGAAGGATTGCAAGGCTTACAATTTATCAATGATATTTATGGTGGTGCTATTCCGAAAGAATATATTCCGGCTGTTGAAAAAGGATTTAAATCAGCTATGGAAAACGGTGTATTGGCCGGTTTTCCTGTAGAAAGCCTGAAAGTAAGATTGTTTGACGGCTCATTTCATGCAGTAGATTCTGATGCATTATCATTCGAAATTGCAGCCCGTCAGGGATTTCGTGAAGCATGCCGTAAAGCAAAACCCGAATTACTCGAACCAATCATGAAACTTGAAGTTGTCAGCCCTGAAGAATTCACAGGCGATGTAATTGCTGATTTAAATAGAAGAAGAGGACTGATTGAGGGTATGGAAATGAAAGGAAATGCACAAGTAATAAAAGCAAAAGTTCCGTTATCAAAAATGTTCGGATATGTAACGGCTCTACGTACCGTTACATCGGGCAGAGCTACAAGCATTATGGAATTTTCACATTATGCATCCACTCCGGCCAGTGTATCCGAAGAAGTAATTGCCAACATACAAGGTAAAGTAAAAGTATAGACAAATGACACAAAAAATTAGAATTAAACTAAAATCGTATGATCACAATCTGGTTGATAAATCAGCTGAAAAGATTGTAAAAACGGTCCGTAGTACCGGTGCAGTTGTAAGTGGTCCTATTCCACTGCCTACCCACCGGAAACTCTATACTATATTGAGATCGCCATTTGTCAATAAAAAAGCAAACGATCAATTTCAATTGAATACATACAAACGCCTGATGGATATTTACAGCTCTACATCGAAAACCATCGATGCATTGGAAAAACTGGAATTACCCAGTGGTGTTGATGTTGAAATAAAAGTATAACAGCAAGAAGTATAAAGGATATGAAAGGTATAATCGGTAAAAAACTTGGTATGACCAGCATCTTTAAGGAAGATGGAAGCAATGTAGTTTGCACGGTTGTTCATGCCGGACCTTGTGTTGTTACACAAGTAAAAACACAGGATACTGACGGTTACAGTGCTGTACAACTGGGTTTTGACGATAAAAAAGAAAAAAATGTATCAAAAGCTATGCTTGGACATTTTAGTAAAGCCGGAACCACACCCAAACGAAAAGTAGTTGAATTCCGTGATTTTGACCTTGATGTAAATCCGGGCGATACCATAACAGCCGATATTTTTGAAGAAGGACAGTATGTGGACGTAATCGGAACTTCTAAAGGAAAAGGATTTCAAGGCGTTGTAAAACGACATGGCTTTGGTGGTGTTGGTATGAAAACACACGGACAACATAATCGTTTGCGTGCACCAGGTTCTATTGGTATGTCATCAACTCCCTCAAGAGTTATGAAAGGAATGAGAATGGCAGGCCGAACCGGAGGAGATCGTGTGAAAATGTTAGATTTAAGAATTATAAAAGTTTTACCCGAAAAGAATATTATTTATGTCAGTGGTGCAATACCGGGACATAAAGGAGGGTATGTTTTAATTGTAGACTAATCATGAAATTGGACATTCTAAATATTCAAGGAGAAAGTACAGGTATAAAAGCTAACCTGTCTAAAGATATTTTTGGGATTGAACCCAATGATCATGTTGTCTATCTGGATGTAAAACAGTACCGGGCAAATCAAAGGCAAGGTACCCACTCATCGAAAGAAAGAAGTGATTTAAGTGGATCAAGACGAAAAATTAAAAAACAAAAAGGTACAGGAACTGCACGTGCAGGGGATATAAAAAATCCTTTATTCCGGGGTGGAGCCAGAGTATTTGGCCCCGAACCACGCTATTATGGTTTTAAACTGAATAAAAAAGTAAAAACTTTAGCCAGAAAATCAGCACTGACCTATAAAGCAACAGACAAGAATATTATCATACTCGAAGACTTTAAAATGCAAAATCCTAAAACAAAGGACATGATAAGCATTTTGAAAAATCTCGACATTGATAAGAAAAAAGCATTGTTTTTAACTGCAGAAAAAGATGATAACACATGTATGGCCAGCCGTAATATACCTTATGTAAAAGTATTATCGGCTGCTGCTTTAAATACATATCAGGTATTGGATGCACAAAAATTAATTATTACCGTGAGTGCATTAAAAGAAATTGAAGAAATCCTGATTAAATAAAATGAAAAGCATCATGAGCGAAATACTATTACAACCCATTATAAGTGAAAAGATGACCACTTTAGGCGAAAAACTCAATCGCTTTGCTTTTAAAGTACTCCTTAAAGCAAATAAGATTGAAATTAAAAGAGCTGTTGAGGAGATGTATAATGTAAACGTAACCGCAGTAAAAACCATGAGAATACCTGCAAAAGCAACGGTAAGATATACCAAGGCCGGCTGGATAAAAGGTAAAAAAAGTGCTTATAAAAAAGCAATTGTTACACTGGCAGAGGGCGATTCTATTGATTTTTATAGCAATATTTAAGACAAAACGATGGCATTAAAAAAATTCAATCCAGTAACTCCGGGCACAAGATTTCTTGTAGGAAATGCCTATAAAGAGATTACTAAAACTACACCCGAGAAGAGCCTGCTGGCTCCTAAATCGAGTAGTGGTGGAAGAAATCACACCGGCAAAATGACCGTAAGAAACATAGGAGGAGGGCATAAAAGACGCTATCGCATAATAGATTTTAAGCGAAATAAACATGGCATTCCGGCTACCGTAAACGCAATAGAATACGATCCGAACAGAAGTGCATTTATTGCCTTATTATTTTATGCCGATGGTGAAAAAAGATATATTCTTGCCCCCGAAGGACTTCAGGTTGGAGCCAAAGTTATTTCAGGAAAAGACGTATTGCCCGAAGTAGGAAATGCACTTTTTTTAGACCATATCCCCTTGGGTACGGTAATTCATAATGTAGAACTATCGCCAGGCAAAGGCGGTCAATTGGCACGTAGTGCAGGCGCAGCCGTTCAGCTTGCCGCTAAAGAAGGAAAATATGCTATTGTAAAACTTCCTTCCGGTGAAACCAGAATGGTACTGAAAACATGCCTGGCAACTATCGGCACCGTCTCCAACTCCGATCATAGTTTACAAGTATTTGGAAAAGCAGGCAGAAGAAGATGGCTCGGACGCAGACCAAGAGTAAGAGGCGTAGCAATGAACCCGGTAGATCACCCCATGGGAGGAGGCGAAGGTAAATCATCTGGAGGACAACCCCGCTCAAGAAAAGGATTATACTCCAAAGGATTGAAAACAAGAAATAAGAAAAAATACAGCAACAGGCTGATTATTAGTAAAAAAGCTAAAAGGAAATAATTGACATGGCCAGATCATTGAAAAAAGGACCTTACGTTTCGGAAAAACTTTACAAAAAAGTTATTGCAATGCAAGAATCAGGAAAAAAACAACCGATCAAAACCTGGTCGAGAAGGTCGATGATTACTCCCGATTTTGTAGGAGTAACATTTCTGGTGCATAACGGAAATAAATTTATTCCGGTTTTTGTAACCGAAAACATGGTAGGTAATAAATTAGGAGAATTTGCACCTACCCGGAATTTTAAAGGACATTCATCGAAAAAGATAAAATAAGAAGGCAGCATGGAAGCAATAGCCAAACTTAATAACAATAGAGGATCGGCAAGGAAAGCACGTTTAGTTGCTGACTTGATTAGAGGGAAAGATGTTTATGAAGCACTTAATATACTTCATTTTTCCAGTAAGCATGCTTCAAACAAAATGGAGAAATTGCTTGGATCTGCCATTAATAACTGGGAACAAAAAAATGAAGGTTTAAAACCTGAAGACAGTGATTTGTTTGTAAAAGTGATAAAAGTTGATGGTGGTAAAATGCAAAAAAGATTTCAACCTGCTCCGTTTGGTCGCGCTCATCGAATAAGAAAACGCTCCAATCATATTACCATCATAGTAGCAAGCAGAAAACTAATGCAATCTGAAACTGAACCAACAATAGTAGAAAGCAACGATAATCAAGAAGCATAATTAAATCCAGATATGGGACAAAAGACAAATCCGATAAGTAATAGATTAGGCTACATCCGTGGATGGGATTCCAATTGGTTTGGTGGTAAAGATTTTCCACAAAAACTTTTAGAAGATAATAACATACGCAAATACCTGAATGCCAGAATTACAAAAGGTGGTATATCACGCATCATTATCGAACGAACCCTGAACCGGTTAATTATAACCGTACATACAGCCCGACCCGGAATCATTATTGGAAAAGGTGGATCGGAAGTAAGCTTAATAAATGAAGAATTAAAAAAACTTACCGGTAAAGAAGTTCAAATCAATATTTATGAAATCAAGCGTCCTGAAATGGATGCTACTATTGTAGGCGATAATATTGCCCGGCAGCTTGAAGCCAGAATAAACTTTAGAAGAGCCATCAAAATGGCCATAGCCTCAACCATGAGAATGGGAGCTGAAGGGATTAAAATTAGAATATCAGGTCGAGTTGGTGGTGCTGAAATGGCCCGTACCGAAGAATATAAAAAAGGACGAATTCCTTTACACACTTTTCGTGCAGACATTGATTATGCAATGCGTGAAGCCAAAACAATATATGGCGTAATCGGCATAAAAGTATGGATATGCAAAGGAGAAGTATTTGGTAAACGTGATTTATCACCCAATTTCGGACAAAAAGCCGGTGACCAAAGAGGTGGCAAACGAAAATTTGCCCGCTCAGGTGGAGATTCAAGAGGAAGAAGAAACAGAAGAGGATAATTAAATAATAAAAGCAAAACAACATGCTTCAACCTAAAAAAGTAAAATACAGGAAGAAACAAAAAGGTCGTATGAAAGGTAATGCCCAACGTGGCAATAGCCTGGCATTCGGTTCATTTGCTATCAAAACCATGGAATCGGTATGGATTACTGACCGCCAAATTGAAGCGGCCCGTGTTGCCATTACCCGGTATATGAAAAGAGAAGGGCAAGTATGGATTCGTATTTTTCCTGATAAGCCGATTACCAGTAAACCGGCAGAAGTAAGAATGGGAAAAGGTAAAGGAGCTCCCGATCATTGGGTAGCAGTAGCTCGTGCAGGACGCATTTTATTCGAATGCGAAGGTGTATCGTTTGATATTGCCAAAGAAGCAATGAGATTAGGCGCTCAAAAATTACCAGTAAAAACGAAATTTATTGTAAGAAACGATTACTCAGAATAGAGACCCATCATGGCAGAAATTAATAAGGAAATTATCCGGGACCTCAGTACCCCAGAACTCATAGACAGAATTGATGAGGAAAGAACTTTATTGCGCAAAAAGAAATTTGCTCATGCAGTATCACCTATTGAAAACCCTAATGAGATCACTATACTGAGACGTAATGTAGCCCGCTTATTAACGGAATTAAGAAGAAGACAATTGGCCGAAAAAGCCTAAAATGAGTAAGGAAATGGAAGAAAGAAAATTAAGAAAATCAAGAATCGGACTTGTTAAAAGCGATAAAATGGATAAAACCGTAACGGTTTTGGTGGAAAGAAAAATTAAACACCCCATTTATGGTAAGTTTTTAACCCGTTCGAAAAAATATATGGCACATAATAACAATAATGATGCTCACGAAGGAGATTTGGTTAGAATAGTGGAAACCAGGCCTTTGAGTGCAAAAAAGCGTTGGCGTGTAGCTGAAATTATTGAACGGGCTAAATAGAATATTAACAAATTAGAAACCATAAATATTTGGTATCATGATTCAACAGGAATCCAGGTTAAATGTAGCTGACAATAGCGGAGCAAAAGAAGTTTTGTGTATCCGCGTCTTGGGTGGCAATCAACGATATGCTACAATTGGTGATAAAATTGTAGTAACGGTAAAAAATGCTATCCCATCAGGACAAGTAAAAAAAGGTACTGTATCAAGAGCCGTTGTCGTAAGGGTAAAAAAGGAAGTAAGAAGAAAAGACGGTTCATATATTCGTTTTGATGATAATGCCGTTGTTTTGCTTACCCCAAATGATGAACCCCGTGGTACCCGTATCTTCGGACCGGTAGCCCGTGAATTGCGCGATAAGCAATTTATGAAAATTGTTTCATTAGCACCTGAAGTATTGTAAGAAAATGAAAAAGAAAATTGACATACCGGCAAAAATGCATATAAAACGTGGCGATATCGTACGGGTTATTGCAGGTGACGATAAAGGCAAACAAGGTAAAGTATTGGTGGTAGAACGTGCTAAATACAGAGCTATTATCGAAGGCGTAAACATGGTCTCACGCCATACAAAACCGAATGCCCAACATCCAAACGGAGCCATTGTAAAACAAGAAGCTCCGGTGCATTTATCCAATTTAATGATAATTGATTCAAAAATGAATACAGCTACCAGAATTGGAAGAAAAGTAGTGGATGGGAAATTGAAAAGATATTCAAAAAAATCAGGAGAAATTATAGACTGATGAGTTACGAATCAAGACTTAAGATCAAATACCAAAATGAAGTTGTTCCGGCTTTGATGGAACACTTTAAGTACACTTCAATCATGCAGGTACCGAAACTGTTGAAAATAAGTATCAATCGTGGAGTAGGAAAAGCTACTGAAGATAAAAAGCTGGTAGATGCTGCCGTAAAGGAATTAACAGCCATTACAGGTCAGCATGCAGTTACAACCATAGCCAAAAAATCTATTTCAAACTTTAAGCTCAGAGAAGGCATGCCCATCGGAGCAAGAGTTACCCTACGTAGCAGCAATATGTGGGAGTTTTTAGATCGATTGATTTCAGTTGCCATGCCCCGTATCAGAGATTTTAGAGGCGTTAGCCTTAAAAGTTTTGATGGTCGTGGCAATTATACTATGGGTATTAAAGAACAAATTATTTTTCCGGAAATTGATATTGATAATGTCAGTTTCATTACCGGTATGGACATCACTTTTGTAACGTCAGCCAACACTGATGAAGAAGCCTATGAATTATTAAAGAATTTAGGACTTCCATTTCAAAAAAAACAATAAAAACCGATGGCAAAGAACTCAATATTAGCAAGACAAAAAAAGCGTGAAAGGCTTGTTGCCAAATATGCAGCTAAAAGAAAAGCATTGAAAGCAGCCGGTGATTATGAAGCATTGGACCGTTTACCCAAAAATGCATCACCGGTACGATTAAGAAAACGCTGTTCAATTACCGGTCGCGGACGTGGTTATATAGGAGATTTTGGCGTATCACGATTAGTCTTTCGCGAAATGGCTTTATTTGGAAAAATACCGGGAATTAAAAAAGCAAGTTGGTAATCATTTATAAAAAGAAAAGCAGAAAATGGTAACAGATCCCATAGCAGATTATCTTACAAGAGTTAGAAATGCGCTCAAAGCACGTTATCGTGTAGTCGATATCCCAGCTTCAAATTTAAAAAAACGAATGACTGAGATTCTGTACGACAACGGGTATATCTTAAAATATAAATTTGAAGATACTCCGGACAAACAAGGGAAAATTAGAATAGCCCTTAAATATGACCCGGTTACCCAAAGCCCTGTAATCAGGAAATTGCAACGGGTGAGCCGTCCGGGTTTAAGAAAATACACTAATGTCGATGCATTACCAAGAGTATTAAATGGTCTGGGTATAGCTATTATTTCAACATCAAAAGGATTGTTGAGCGATAAAGAAGCCAGACAGGAAAATGTAGGTGGTGAAGTGCTTTGCTACATTTATTAATAGAATTTAAACGACAATAAAATGTCAAGAATAGGAAAATTGCCAATTGCCATACCCTCAGGTGTTGAAATTAATGTATCGGAACATAATCTGGTACAGGTAAAAGGACCTAAAGGTACATTGCAACAGCAAGTAGATCAAGATATTACCATCAAGCAAGAAGATGGAAAACTGATTGTAGAAAGACCTACCGATCAGAAAAGACATCGCGCTATGCATGGTTTATATCGCAGCCTGATCAACAATATGGTTATAGGCGTATCTGAAGGATATAAAATTGAATTGGAAATGATTGGTGTGGGTTATCGTGCCAGTGCGCAGGGACAACAGTTGGATCTCAGCGTTGGCTACTCGCATCCGGTGGTTTTTGTGGTACCTCCTGAACTTAAATTAACCGTTATAACAGAAAAAGGAAAAGTACCTCAAATTATACTTGAAGGTATCGACAAACAACTTATTGGCCAGGTAGCAGCAAAAATCAGATCTATCAGAAAACCTGAGCCCTATAAAGGAAAAGGTATTAAATATAAAAACGAAGTGCTTAGACGTAAAGCAGGAAAAACAGCAGCAAGTGCTTAAACTATATTAAACCATGGCAAATAATAAAGCTAAAACAGAAAGACGCAATCGAATTCGATTTGGAATTCGTTCAAAAATAAAAGGTACTGCCCAACGGCCACGATTATCTGTATATCGGAGTAATCGTGAAATATACGTTCAATTAATTGATGATGTCAATAGCCATACATTAGCATCGGCATCATCTCATGAAAAAGATTTTGAAACCCTAAAAGCTCCGAAAAAAGATATATCGAAGCAAGTAGGTTTGGAAATTGCTAAAAGGGCAAAAGCAGCCGGCATCGAAACAGTTGTTTTCGACCGGGGCGGTTATTTGTATCATGGACGGGTGCAGGCACTTGCCGATGGAGCACGTGAAGGTGGATTGAAATTTTAAAGTAGAGGAATAAACGGATTATGTCAAAATCAACGGTAAAAAAAGTAAAAGCCAGCGAACTGGATTTGCAAGAAAAAGTTGTTAAAATCAGAAGAGTTGCGAAAGTAACAAAAGGTGGAAGAACCTTCAGCTTTTCGGCACTTGTGGTAGTGGGAGACGGTAATGGCATTGTTGGTCATGGATTGGGCAAAGCCCATGAAGTAGTCGAAGCTATTGCAAAAGGTATTGACGATGCTAAGAAAAATCTTATCAAAGTACCGGTCATCAATGGCTCTTTGCCTCACGAACAAATGGGTAAGTTTGGTGCTGCTATAGTAATGATTAAACCTGCTACACAAGGTACAGGTGTCATTGCAGGAGGCCCCATGCGTGCTGTACTTGAAAGTGCAGGTGTTACCGATGTATTGGCAAAATCATTAGGGTCATCAAATCCTCATAATGTAGTAAAAGCAACCATTAATGCACTTACTACATTGAGAGATGCCCACCGGGTATCTCAGGAAAGAGGTATTTCATTGAACAAAGTATTTAACGGTTAATCATGGGCTTAATAAAAATAACACAAATAAAAAGTACTATTGACCGCAACAAGCGCCAGAAAGAAACCATAAAAGCACTTGGTTTGGGAAAAATTAACAGAAGTGTAGAAGTAGAAGCTACTCCTCAAATTCTGGGCATGATAGGAAAAGTACAACATTTGTTAAAAGTAGAAGACAAATAAATCATGGATTTATCAAATTTAAAACCGGCTAAAGGTTCAATAAAAAAGCGCAAACGAATTGCCCGTGGCGAAGGTTCTACAAGAGGAGGAACTGCAACAAGAGGCAATAAAGGTGCTCAATCACGTTCTGGATATTCAAGAAAATTTGGCTTTGAAGGTGGTCAGATGCCAATACAGCGCAGACTCCCCAAACGAGGATTTAAAAATCGATTCAGAATAGAATATCGTGTTTTTAACTTAGACGATTTGCAGGCATTAGCCGAAAAAAATAATCTTTCTAAAATTGACTTTGATACATTGAGAACCTACCATCTGATAAGAAAATCAGATAAAGTAAAGATTTTGGGAAGAGGTGAATTAAAAACAAAACTTGAAGTAAATGTTCAAGCTGTAAGTGCTAGTGCAAAAGCAGCTATTGAGGCTCAAGGAGGATCTGTAAACCTGGTATAACCCGATCTATGAAAGGCTTAATCAATACCATCCGCAATATTTGGAAAATTGAAGATCTGCGTAAGCGGATTCTATTTACGCTAGGACTTATATTGATATACCGCGTAGGTTCATACGTGGTATTACCGGGTATAAATCCGGATGCACTTACATCCGGAGGTGGACCGGGAGGTATATTGGCTTTAATCGATATTTTTGCCGGAGGTGCTTTCGGCAGAGCTTCTGTTTTTGCCTTGGGAATTATGCCCTATATCTCTGCATCTATCGCTATTCAATTGCTGGGAATGGCCGTACCTTATTTTCAAAAATTACAAAAAGAAGGAGAAAGTGGTCAAAGAAAACTCAACCAAATTACCCGTATACTTACCGTTGTGGTTACCGCTGTTCAGGCATCAGGATATTATGTTTATCTTACTCAATCGTATCCCGGTGCTCTGATCATTCAGCCCGGATTATTCTATTTCGTTTGTATCATTGTGCTTACTACCGGTACCGTATTCGTAATGTGGCTGGGCGAAAAAATCACAGATAATGGTATTGGAAATGGTATTTCTTTGCTCATTATGATTGGAATTATTGCCCGTTTACCCATGTCATTCCTACAAGAATTTGCTTCAAAAGCCGAAGGTACTGGGGGCTTTGTACAGTTTATTATTGAACTGGCCTTCCTGGTTATCGTAGTTATCCTGGTGATAGCACTAGTTCAGGGTGTACGGAAAATACCGGTTCAATATGCCAAGAGAATAGTAGGAAGTGGTGCCAGACGAATGCAAATGGGCGGCAATCGCCAATATCTGCCTTTGAAGATAAATGCAGCAGGTGTGATGCCTATCATTTTTGCGCAGGCTATGATGTTCATACCCTCTACTATCGGAACATTTGTAGGTTTCCAAAATAGCGGTTTTGTAAGAACTTTTAACGATTTTACCTCTGCCGGTTATAATATGACCTACTTCTTTTTGGTAGTCGTATTTACCTATTTCTATACAGCCTTAACAGTAAACCCGCAACAAATGGCTGATGAAATGAAAAGAAACGGTGGTTTTGTCCCTGGTGTAAAACCGGGTAAACGGACAGCAGAATTTATTGATAATATAATGTCACGAATTACTTTACCGGGATCTATCTTTCTTGCATTTGTAGCTATCATGCCGTCATTTGCCATGAAACTCGGAATTACATCACAATTTGCCTTATTCTATGGGGGTACATCACTGTTGATTTTAATAGGAGTAATTCTAGACACATTGCAACAAATTGAAAGTCATCTGCTGATGCGACATTATGATGGACTGATGAAATCGGGAAAAATAAAAGGAAGGGCATCAGGAGTGTCCAGCATATAAGCATTATGAGTGGCACAATTTATTATAAAACCGATGAAGAGATTGAACTCATTCGGAAAAGTTCTTTGCTTGTAACAGAAACAATTGCTGAAGTAGGAAAGCATGTTAAAGCCGGTGTAACAACCCTTGATTTGGATAAAATTGCAGAAACATTTATCCGTGATCATGGTGCCATACCGGCATTTAAAGGATATGCCGATTTTCCCAATACACTTTGTACTTCGGTCAACCATCATGTAGTACACGGTATTCCCAATAAAGAAAGCATCAAAGAAGGCGATGTTTTATCGATCGATTGTGGAACCATTATGAACGGTTTCTATGGTGATTCTGCTTATACCTACGCATTGCAAGGTACCGATGAAGAAACTATGAAATTATTGAAAACAACGCTGGCATCACTTTATCGTGGTATAGAAAAAGCTGTAGTGGGCAACAGATTGGGTGATATCGGTTATGCCATACAGCAATTGGCCGAAATAGAATCAGGTTATGGTGTAGTCAGAGATTTGGTTGGTCATGGTATTGGACGAGCTTTGCATGAAAGCCCCGAAGTTCCAAATTTTGGCAAACGTGGAAAAGGTTTAAAATTATTGAATGGTCTGGTAATCGCCATTGAACCTATGGTAAACCTTGGCGACAAAAGAGTAACAGTGAGTAGTGACGGATGGACAGTAGCAACCATTGATCAGAAAGCATCTGCCCATTATGAACATACATTAGCGGTAAGAAAAGGAGAAGCTGATATTTTATCCTCCTTTAAACCGATAGAAGAAGTTATAAAAAACAATCCTGATTTACAGGATATTAACTAAATTCTTCGGATATTTGCACTCGCTTTTTGAAAAAAGATAAATTGCTACTAATTAATTAAAAGTCTTATGGCCAAACAAGACGTAATAAAACAAGACGGAGTTATTGTCGAATCATTGTCGAATGCAATGTTTCGGGTGAGATTGGAAAATGACCATGAAATAGTAGCACATATTTCAGGAAAAATGCGCATGCATTATATCAGAATACTTCCTGGAGATAAAGTTGCCGTTGAAATGTCACCTTATGATTTAACAAGAGGACGAATAACATTTAGATATAAATAAAACGATAAAACGTAAAAAATCATGAAAGTAAGAGCATCGATAAAGAAAAGAAGCGTTGACTGTAAAATAGTCAAAAGAAAAGGCAAGCTCTATGTGATTAACAAAAAGAATCCTAAATTTAAACAACGTCAAGGATAATATATTATGGCAAGGATAGTTGGAAATGATCTTCCCAAAGAGAAAATTGGATTAATAGGATTAACCTATATCTACGGCATCGGTCGTTCAACCGCTGCAAAAATATTAGCAGCAGCAAATATAGATCCCTATGTAAAGGTAAAAGACTGGACCGATGAGCAGGTAACCGAGCTCAGAAGAATTATAAACGATGAATATAAAGTAGAAGGTGCATTAAGATCCGAAGTGCAAACCAATATCAAACGATTAATGGATATAGGTAGCTACAGAGGCATCCGGCATCGTAAAGGCTTACCGGTAAGAGGACAAAGAACATCTACCAATGCAAGAACCCGTAAAGGTAAAGCCAGAACAGTAGCCGGTAAGAAAAAAGTACCTAGAAAATAATCAGTAATACAGAATTGAAATAGTAATATGGCAACAATTAAAGGAAAAAAATCTGCAAAAAAACGTAAAGTTATTGTTGAAGCAGAAGGACAGGTTCACATCAGAGCCAGTTTTAACAATATCATGGTAACTTATACCAACAAACGGGGTCAAGTGATTTCATGGGGATCGGCTGGTAAAGCCGGATTTCGCGGATCTAAGAAAAACACACCCTATGCGGCACAAATTGCATCCAGCAGTGCCGGTAAAGTTGCATTTGATGCCGGAATGCGCAGAGCAGTTGTATTTGTAAAAGGACCCGGATCAGGTCGCGAATCTGCCGTAAGAGCTGTTGCTGCCTGTGGCATTGACGTTACCATGATTAAAGATGTGACTCCATTGCCTCACAACGGCTGCCGTCCACCAAAAAGAAGAAGAGTTTAGTTGAATATAGCAAGCATTTAGAGAATTATCAGATATGGCAAGATACAGAGGACCGAAATCAAAAAAAGCACGAGCTTTTGACGAACCTATTTATGGTTATGATAAAGCTTTTGAAAAGAAAAAATATAAACCTGGTCAACACGGTACCAGCAGAAGAAGAAGAGTAAAAAGTGAATATGCTTTACAACTTCTTGAAAAACAAAAAGCTAAATATACCTACGGCCTCCTTGAAAGACAATTTAAAAAAACTTTTGTGGAAGCTGCCAGAAGAAAAGGTGTTACCGGTGAAATTTTAATGCAATTGCTCGAAGCCAGAGTAGACAATATCGTATTCCGTTTAGGCATTGCTTCTACCCGGAGACAAGCTCGTCAATTGGTTTTGCATAAACATATCTTGATTAACGGTCAAATTGTTAATATCCCTTCATTTACCTGTAAAATTGGCGATATTATTGAAGTACGCGAAAAATCTAAAGCACTTCTTGTAATTATTGAATCCTTAGAAAAAAATACAAGTGGCTTTCCCTGGCTCGAATGGAATGGTGAACGTATGCAGGGAAAAGTTTTGGAATATCCTAACCGTGATCAAATACCGGAAAATATTAAAGAACAACTCATTGTAGAATTATACTCAAAATAAGCATTAATCGACTTTTATTAAACTTATAGATATATGTCAATACTTTCATTTCAAAAACCGGATAAAATCCTTTTACAAAAAGCGAATGATTTTAAGGGTACTTTTGAATTTAAACCTCTTGAACCCGGTTTTGGGGCTACCATTGGAAATGCACTCAGAAGAGTACTGCTTTCTTCATTAGAAGGATACGCCATTACTTCTGTAAAAATCAATAACGTTGATCATGAATTTTCTTCCATCAAGGGAGTCGTTGAAGACGTAACCGAAATTATTCTGAATCTTAAACAAGTAAGATTTAAAAAAGTTATTGTTGACGAAACCGAATCTACCGATAAACTTTACATCTCCATTAAAGATAAAGAAGTATTTACGGCCGGTGATATTGAAAGCCATACCAATGTATATCAAATTGTGAATCCGGATTTGGTTATTTGTAATTTGGAAACATTTGTAAACCTTGAATTAGAATTGACTATTGCAAAAGGAAGAGGTTATATTCCCGCTGAAGAAAACCGCTCAGAAGATTCGGCTATTGGCGTTATCTTTACAGACTCAATTTTTACACCAATTAAAAATGTGAAATATACTGTAGATAATACCCGGGTTGAACAAAGAACCGATTTCGAAAAATTAATCATTGAAATTACCACTGACGGAACCATTCATCCCGAAGATGCTTTGAAAGATGCTGCTAAAATTTTAATTCAGCATTTAATGCTTGTTTCTGATGAAAACATCACATTCGATGTGCCCGGTACAAGAGAAGAAGAACTGGTTGATGAGCATACCTTACACATGCGAAAAATGCTAAAAACACCATTGGAAGATATGGACTTATCGGTGAGGGCATACAATTGTCTGAAAGCTGCTAAAATAAATTCTTTGGCTGATCTGGTAAGATATGATACCAACGAACTATTAAAATTTAGAAATTTTGGTAGAAAATCATTGGTCGAAATTGAATCACTCATTATTGATAAAGGACTTTCATTTGGTATGGATCTGTCTAAATATAAATTAGACGAAGAATAATTTAATCACAGGATAAGGATATAAGCGGTATATTATGCGTCACGGAAAGAAGTTTAATCATTTAAGCAGAAAAAGTGCTCACCGAAAAGCACTATTGGCTAATTTAGCGATTGCCCTGATCGAACATAAACGAATCAGAACTACTTTGGCCAAAGCAAAAGCTTTAAGAAAATATGTTGAACCATTAATTACTAAATCAAAAAGTGATACTACTCACTCAAGAAGAATTGTATTCAGCTATTTGCAAAATAAACATGCCATCAGCGAATTGTTTGGCCCTGTTGCCAATAAAATTGCAGATCGTCCGGGAGGATATACCCGTATTCTGAGAACAGGCATTCGCCAGGGTGATAGTGCTCAAATGTGTATCATCGAATTGGTCGATTTCAACGAAACCTATCAACTCGAAAAGAAAGAAGCGAAGAAAAAACGTTCAAGAAGAGGAAGCGCTAAATCTAAATCTGCTACTTCCGATGTGAAAAATGAAAAACAAAATCAGGAAAATGTTGAAAAGGTAAAAGATAAACCTGTTGAAACAAAACCTGTTGAAACAAAACCTGTTGAAACAAAAGAAGTAGAAACGAAAGCAGTAGAAGAAAAGAAAACCGATAAGGTAAATCCTGCTGCTGATGAAAAACCGGCAGATAAAGACAAGTCCGGATCGGATAAAGCCAAAACGGATCCGGAAACAGAATAACAAGATATTATCAACAATAAAAAAGGATAGTCTTTCAAGGCTGTCCTTTTTTATTTTTAAGCAAAACAATAGGCTTCAGAACAATTCAATAATGCTCTATTTGCTT
>JAJRWN010000127.1 GCA_024276745.1 Bacteroidota bacterium | reverse complement strand
TGGCTGGCAACTTATCAGGTCACAAATGACCGGAAATACCTTGATGCAGCCGACAGGACTTATGCTTATATGCAAGATAATTTATGGTCTGAAGAAGCAGGTGTTTATCGCTCGGAAGCAGGTGCATCACAATCTACTTATACCGGAATGAACTATGGTGCCATACTCGGTGCCCTGCGTGAACTGGCTATTGCCCATAACGGTGAAGCAAGTCAAAAACAAATTGTACAGCGTCTCGATACTTTCTTTGATCATGTACAAAATGTAAATGGTTTACAATTGGCCGAACTAGGACAAACCGGTGAAATGATGCCAGACAAACAGCAAATGACGATGATGCAGGAAAAACTGGCCGAATTACAAAAAAGCAATCCTGAAAAAGCAAAGAAAATGATGCAGCGCATGCAGGACAGCGATGGTGATCATGTACCGAAACCAAAATTTGTAATGAACACCGAATATGGTGCAGCACCGGTCACGGCAGGCAGTATCGTTATAGCTACTCCGGGTGCTGTTTATACCAAATAAAAAAAGAAAAATCATGAAGAGGAATATTTTTAAAACAACAGGATGGCTATTGGGAATCATAGCCATCCTGGCATTCGGGCAAAGCTATACAGCAGCAAAACAAACTTTGCCGGAATATGGAAGCATCAGTGGAAAGGTGATTTATAAAGGTGGAAGCGTACATAAACTAAAATCAGTCATTATGGATGAAAACACCTGTGGAAAGCACGATATTCTGGATGAATCCATCGTCAGTGCAACAGACGGTGGGCTGCAATGGGCAGTAGTATCCATAGAAGGCGATGTACCGGGCGGAATCGGTTGGTCTGATATAAAAGAAGTGCCGGTACTCGATCAAAAAGGATGCACTTTTTTGCCGCATGTTTTGGTTGCCGGTGTCAATCAACCTGTTGCCATTGTAAATCAAGACCATACACTTCATAATGTACGCACCGTGAGTATGTTTAATGATGTGTTCAGCAAAGCACAGATATATTTTCCGGGTGGCCCTGAACCACATGATACCACAAGCTTTGCAGAAGCCGAACCCGTAAAAGTGGTTTGTGATGTACACGGATGGATGGAAGCATGGGTTTATGTTGCCGAAACCCCCTATGCGGTGGTTACGGATGAGAATGGAAATTTTACTTTAAACAATGTACCTCCGGGACATTATACGCTTGATGTTTGGCACGAAAAATTAGGAAATCAAAAAATATCCGTTACGGTGAAAAGCGGTGAAACAGCACATGCTGCTTTTACTTACGATTCTTTATAGTCCCATTCCTTTTCCCTTTTACCGAAAACAGACCGGTTAGTGAGTTCCGGTCTGTTTTTTAAAAAACCGGCAGTTTATAGGGGAATTTATGGCCAAAAAAACCAAGACATTATGAAAGGATTCGAAAATCAAAGCGTTAAAAGCCTAAAGCGCACGATTATACTTATTTTGTTGCTGACACCATTTTCCTTAGCGGCACAATGGAGCAATTGGATTGCCCCTCCGGCAGCCGATACCATTCAAAATCCATTAAAAGACGATGCATCGGCAGCCGGAGCAGGTCAACAATTGTTCTCAAGTATCTGTTTTGTCTGTCATGGCGATCAGGGTAAAGGTGACGGAATCAATGCAGCTTCATTGGCCAAAGCACCCGCCAATCTAACATCAGCCCGCGTTCAACGTCAATCCGATGGAGTTTTATTCTGGAAAATATCAGAAGGTAATCCGCCTATGTTAAGTTTTAAATCATCGCTGAGTGAAGAACAACGCTGGCAAGTGATTGCTTATGTAAGAAAACTGGCTGTGCTCTATCCTGATGAACCCACTGCCACAGTTGAGGAAACACCTGATGCTGCAAGCGAAGAAACACAAACTGAAGAAGAAATCGTATCAATATCGAATCCTTACGAAAAAATGAACGGCCAGGAAATATTTCAAAATGTATGTACAGCCTGCCATAGCATCGGTAAAGGGAAATTGATTGGACCAGATTTGAAAAACGTAGATCAACGGCATAGTAAATCATGGATTTATACCTGGATAAAATCATCACAAACCATGATCAAATCAGGCGATGCGGATGCCATAAAATTATTCAACGACAATAATAAAATACTGATGCCAGATCAAGATATCAGTCATTCTAAAATTGATGAAATCCTGGCTTATATCAAATCAAAAAGCAAGGATGAACCCATAAGTGTAAGTCAAATAAGCCCGGGTGGAAGCAAGAATATGCCCTCTCATTCATCCATACCCAAAAATCCGGGATTGGTAGATTATCTGATAATTACTGTTTTTCTGTTCAGCCTGTTGGTCATTATCATGGCTTTTATTCAATTGAATCAAATGATTAAAATATTGATAAATTAAATACTTATTGCTTTTCTTCATGAATGAATACGGGAATAAAAAAGCCCCCGGACATGCGATGCAGGATGCTAAAAAATACCCCCTAAATTAGTTCCTGTATGCCCAAGGGCTGATTTCATGAAATTGAAATCCCCCCCAAAAAAGGATTTCAACGCTTTTGTAATCTGTAAGCTAAATTATTATAGAAAAATTTGTTTTCCAAATCTTTTCTGCACATTTCGCAATGTTCTGATTAAATTTATTATTAACGCACAGCCTTGTGAATATAAAGTGATTGCCGTAAATATTGTTTTGTGGCTTTAATCTATTATCCATTTGAATCAGGACATTGGAAAAAAGCTCTAATTTGAGGAATAAAAAGTATAAAAATAGCTGCAATAACAGCATTAAACCAAAAATCGAGCGGTAAACGATGATAGGTATAAAACAATTTACCACTGATGCTATAGACCAAACCGATCAATAGAATAAAAAGCAAAACCAAGACAAGGGCACGTATCCATTTTAGTATTTTTTGACTTGTACACGGAATCCGGTAATTGATAGCGGCAATAATCAGCACGGCAGGAGAAAAGCGCAAAAGAAAATCTGAGAAAATAATAAACAAATCTTTGTAGGCAGAGCCACTAATCAGGTTAAAGGAAGTTTGTTGCCCGGAACCCATCATGGTCCAAATCATAATACTCAGTGCCATCAACAGGCAATACGAGGCCCAGAGCAAAACGCTTTGCAGGATATAGTTTTTAAAAAGTTTATTATTCATGTTTTCTTTTTTTTAATAAGCATATTAAAATCCAATGGCAAAATCTTCACCACGAGGGTCAGCACCGGCCTCCAGCTTTCCAGAAGGTAATATCAAAATACCATCAAGTCTTCCAATCGGTGAACGGTTAAGCAAATGATATCCCATTCGGCTCAATGCCAAAGAATCGGCCGGAAGCAAAGCTCCCCGCTCGGTAAAGATTGTATCAGGTTTCCATTGATGATGAAATTTCAGGGCACTAACGCTTTGCTGCATATTCATACCAAAATCGGCTACATTAAGAATGCTTTGCAATACTGAAGTAATTATGGTAGAGCCTCCCGGTGTACCGGTTACCATCCATAAAGCACCGTTTTTTTCAACAATAGTAGGTGTCATAGAGCTCAGCATTCTTTTTTCCGGTTCAATAGCATTAGCTTCGGAACCCAACAGACCGTAAGTATTCGGATAGCCCGGTTTAATGCTAAAGTCATCCATTTCGTTGTTCAGTAAAAAACCCGCGCCACTCACCACTACTTTCGAACCGTAAGAACCATTTAGTGTAGTAGTAACAGCAACGGCATTCCCTTCGGGGTCAACAATGGAAAAATGAGTAGTTTCCTCTTTTTCAGAAACGGGAATACTTCCTGCACCGATACGACTACTCTCTGTTGCCCGGTCGGTATGATAATTATTCATTCTGCTGTGTAAATAATCTGTACTGAGTAAAGTTTCAACGGGCACATGATAATAATCGGGATCACCAAGATATTTCGATCGATCGGCATAAACCCTACGTTCGATTTCAGTAATCAACTGAACGGTCCGGGCGCTATTCCATAACCATTGCTTTAGGGGATAGTCTTGCAACAGGCTAAGCATTTGAACCAATAAAATACCTCCACTTGAAGGTGGTCCCATAGAAATAATTTTCAACTGATGGTATTGACCATTTATAACCGGTCGCCATAGCGCCCGGTAGTTTTCAAGATCATTGGCACTGATTAAACCGCCATAGCGATTCATAACTGCAATAATTTTTTGTGCTGTTATTCCTTTATAAAAACCATCGGCTTGATGATCTCTAATCAATTTTAAGGTTTGAGCCATAGCGTTATTGATAAAAATATCCCCTTCTTTCCATCCGGTTTTTGATAGTAAAAAGGCGGGTTCCGGATCATTGATTTTCGTAAACAAAGCGGCAAATCGATTAAGTTTACGAGCTTCTGTTTTGCTGAGGGTAAAACCATTTTCAGCCAGGTTGATAGCCGGTTGAAGCAGTTGGCTCCACGATATTTTTCCAAAACGTTTATGAGCTTCATACATACCCATTACTGAACCGGGAACAGCACAGGCCATGATACCATCAAGACTTTTGCGTTTAATTACATTTGCACTCGAATCAAGATACATATTACGACCGGCTAATGCCGGTGCTTTCTCTCTGAAATCAAGCGAATAACTTTGACCATTGTGCATTCTGATATGGAATTGCAACAAAAAAGTGGACGATGAGTTAAGCGTCATGCGGCATTTTTTTGTGTTAATAAAAAGTGTTCATATTCCAAAGGTGTCATATACCCTAAT
>JAJRWN010000126.1 GCA_024276745.1 Bacteroidota bacterium | reverse complement strand
TTGGTTTCCGGTATTTCTGTTTTCATCTGAGTTCTCGGTACCGGATCCATCACAAAAATTTGTTCTTCGGCAGTATCGGTAAAAGCCTCAACTTTTCTTTCCGGTGTTTTCCACTGAAAAGCCATGATGATCAGCGCAAGCGAAACAATAAAACCGATTTGAAGGAAAAGACCCCGTTTTTTATGTACTTTCTCGAATGGGTGACGATAACGTTTCATAATTTACCTCCTTGTTTGGTTTAGTAATTTGATGTATCGTTCAGGCAAATTCCATATTCATAATATCTAAAATCACGCCATATTGCATGATATTTATTCTGTTTTGCTTTATTGACAAAAGAATGACTTGCTACATGGACGCTTTGTATGACTTGCTTTTTATTATTTTGCAGGCATGAAGTATTGGAACATCTTCACCGGCTCTTTTGGCAATTACTGGCATTATCTTCAATATGCTGTAAGCCATCCATCCCGTGAAAATTATTTTTACTGGCTTATTGCTGTTTCTTTATTTTTCTTTTTGCTCGAATATCTTCGTCCGTGGCATCAGAATCAAAAACTTATCAGGCGCGATTTCTGGCTCGATGCTTTTTATATGTTCTTCAATTTTTTTCTTTTTTCTTTAATTGGATTTGCCGCTATTTCAAATGTAGCTACCACCGCTTTTGACGATCTCCTTTCGCTGGCAGGATTAGAAAATATTATCGCCATCAGGCTCAATACCCTGCC
Organism: Bacteroidota bacterium; assembly: GCA_024276745.1. Classification (GTDB taxonomy): domain Bacteria; phylum Bacteroidota; class Bacteroidia; order Chitinophagales; family S012-47; genus JAJRWN01. Next base: position 16,010 of record JAJRWN010000126.1, on the reverse strand, counting down.
GGCATGGTTACAATTTATAGTCCTCTTTGTGTATGTCGATTTTTTAAGTTGGTGTGTTCACTATCTGCTGCATCACAATCAAAGACTATGGCAATTTCATAAAGTACATCATTCGGTAAAAGAAATGGGATTTTCTGCTCAGTTGCGTTATCACTGGATGGAAAATATTATCTACAATACTTTGAAATATATTCCGGTGGCTATGATTGGCTTTGGGATTCAGGATTATTTTCTGGTGCATATCATCAGTTTGTCAATCGGTCATTTCAATCATGCAAATTTTGATTTTTCACTCGGACCTTTAAAATATATTTTCAATAATCCCAGAATGCATATCTGGCATCATGCCAAAGCATTACCTAATCCTTATGGGGTGAATTTTGGAATTAGCCTGAGTCTTTGGGATTATATTTTCCGGACGAATTATATTCCTTACAATGGGCATGATATTGAACTGGGCTTTGCTGATGATGAACAATTTCCAAAAGATTTTATCCGGCAAAATTTGTATGGTTTTAAAAAGGCTTAAAGCCACTTTGAATTTGGTATTTTTGTGAAATAATTGTGAAGTTTTATTTCAATGATTAAATTGCTGATGTCATGTATATTGTTTTTAACCTTGCCACTGATAACGAAGGCTCAGCACAACTCAATGATAAATAAACAGGATAAAATCAATCAATCCCTCACGCTGATTGTCGTAGTGTCTGACCATTGGCAGGATACTACGGGAACATTATACCGTTTTACAAGAAAGGATGCAACTGATGCCTGGCATCAGATACCGGAAACGATTGACGTAGTGCTGGGAAAACAAGGAATGGCAGCAGCTGAAAAGGCAAGTATTTTTTCCGGAAGCCCTGTCCTTAAAAAAGAAGGAGATTGGAAAAGTCCGGCCGGAATTTTCACCTTTGGATTCACCTTTGGATATGCCGATCCGATGAAAGCATTATTCACCCGGATGCCCTACCTGATGAGCAACGAACTGATTGAGTGCATTGATGATCCGGCTTCAAAATATTACAATAAGATTGTGAGCACCGACATTATTGCCCATAAAGACTGGAACAGCTCTGAAAAAATGCTATTGAAAGATTCGCGCTACGAATGGGGTATTGAGGTAGAATACAATAAAAACCCTGTTGTTCCGGGAGCCGGTTCCTGCATTTTTTTCCATGTATGGGCCGATAATCACCGGGCTACAGCCGGTTGCACAGCTATGGATAAAGAAAATTTAATTTCACTGATGACCCTGCTGAATCCTTTAGAAAATCCACTGCTAATACAAATGCCGGTAAAAAATTATCGTTTACTCCGCAAAACCAATAAAGCCCTCCCGAAAATCAAGTGATGATTGATTGAATGAATCTTTCCGGGTATAACAGTACAAAGCGCCAGGGAAGCAGTGCATCTTTACCCGCATAATCAATGCCGATACGGGGCCTTTGTTCAAAATCTTTCTTGCTTATTCTAATGCCATGATCTTCTATCCAAATTTGATTGCCACTTAGTTTTGTTCCTGACATGGAAGTATGAAAACCCATGGCTTGTCCCAGTTTACCCGGCCCATTGCACAAATTTTTGAATGGTATTTTGCTCCCTCTTCTTTTCTGCATCACATCCACCCCTTGCAAAGGATAAAGTGCCCGGATTAATATGGCATGAGGGGTGCCGGAAGGGCCGCTTACTACATTAAACATCTGATGCATTCCGTAGCATAGATAAATATAAGCCCGTCCGCCAGATAAAAACATTGGTTCTGTTCTTTTGCTTCTAAGATTGCCATAAGCATGCGAACCCCGATCGTCAGGTCCACGATAAGCCTCTGCCTCAATGATCATTCCTGAACTGAGTTTATCCCCAAACCGGCTGCATAAAACTTTGCCAAGCAATGATTGAGTCAACTGCAGGATATCGGCACTTAAATAAAAAGCAGATGGAAGTTTTTTAATCATTTTATTTTAACTTTCCAATGCTAAAACTAAGCGAAAAGATGAAAAAAAATACGGCTATGGGTACACTTTATTTATTGCCCAGCCGCCTTGGAAAGGGGGGTGAAAAAGTAATCCCTGAATATGTATTGCCTATTCTTGAAGAAATTGAATATTTTATTGTTGAACATCCGAAAACCGCCCGGCAATTTTTGCGTTCCATTGGATTCAAAGGAGATTTTAACCGGCTTGCAATGGAAATTTATGATAAACGCAGTGAAGCTGAAATTATTTATACTATGTTGGAACCGGTAGAGCAGGGAAAAAATGCTGTGCTGATTTCAGAAGCCGGATGTCCGGGAGTAGCCGATCCGGGCAGCAGCTTGGTATCGCTTGCCCATATCAAAAACATCCGGGTAATTCCGCTTGTTGGGCCTTCTTCTTTTCTGTTGGCCCTGATGGCCAGTGGTCTGAATGGTCAACGATTTGCTTTCAACGGCTATTTGCCGGTTCAAGCAAAACAACGCATATCCGCCATCAGACAATTGGAAAAAAAGGCTTTAAACGGTGAAACCCAAATTTTTATGGAAACACCTTATCGCAATAATGCATTGCTGAATGATTTGCTTAAAAATTGTAATCCTGAAATCAGACTTTGTGTGGCGGTTGATATCACGCTTGATAGCGAAAGGATACAAACAAAATCGATAGAAAAATGGAAAAGCCATATACCGGATATCAATAAAAAACCCTGTGTATTCTTATTGGGTGTATCTTAATACCAATTTATGATTATTGTTGACGACATTATTTTTAGTGATGATATTCGAGACAAACTGTTTGTCTGCCATTTAGCCCGTTGCAAAGGAGCCTGTTGTGTTGAAGGTGAATCAGGCGCTCCGCTGGAAAAAGAAGAATGTGAATTACTGAAAAAAGAATCGAAACAATACGAAGCCTTTCTTAGTAAGGAAGGACTTATTACTATCAAAAAACAAGGGCATTTTGTAAGTAAACAAGATGGTTTCAAAACCCCGCTGATCAAGCAAAAAGCATGTGCTTATGCCATTCACAATACCAAGGGTATCGTTCAATGTGGTATAGAAAAAGCATGGGAAGCCGGAAAAATAAGTTTTCGAAAGCCAATATCATGTCATCTCTATCCTATCCGGCTGAATAAACATCACACTTTCACTGCAGCCAATTATGAACGTTGGGATATTTGCGAAGCTGCCTGTAAAAACGGACATGCCCTGCAAGTGCCGGTCTATCGTTTTTTAAAAAATGCCCTGATTCGTAAATTTGGAGCTGATTTTTATCAGCGTCTTGAAAAAGCGGTAAGCGATAGCCTTTAATCAATCTTATTTCGATTTCAGTTTAATGACTTCCTGCTGCAATTCCACAACCAGATTCATCATTTTAGCTAATGATAAACCAGAATCGGGAAAAATAGTACTGATATAAGCTTTGGCTTTCCATATTTCCAACAATTCGTCCTTAGCCAGATGATAGGCCGGATAAGCCGGATTATCGGATTGCAAAACAAGAACAGCCGGATTGTCGGGTTGATTAAAAATCCGCTTGAATACAATGCCATCCCTGCGTGATAAAACAATATAGGGTTGGCCGTCTTTCAAATCATCCCAGTCTTCTACATAAGCCCCAATAATAATGGAACCGGAAGCAATGGGTAGCATACTGTCGCCACTGATTTCAAAAGCCCGGTAAGTGCCTTCGGGCAGATTGGGCAAACGGAAACGCGGCAAATCCTGCAAATACTCAGGATCGGCATATCCGGCCAAATAACCGGCAGCCACTTTTTCGGGTACCAATTCGATATTTTCACGATTGTGACTATCCACTGTGATTGAGAGAATGCGCATTTTCCCGTCCTGTATTGCTTTTGTGCTTTTATCCTGCAATACTTTCTGCTCCGTTAAGCCGGCAAGGTCTTCCTGCAGCAAACGATCCAGAGAAAGCTGAAATTTTGAAGATAGTTTTTGCAATACTTTAAAATTAGGCTTGGCTCTTCCTTCTTCATAAGCTCCTACGGATGAACGGGTTATTTCCAACCAGTCGGCAAAAGCTTGTTGGGTCATGTTTTTATGCTGCCGTAAATATTTAATGTTTTTGTTGATTTGCTCCATATCCCTTGTTTGATTCAAATTTACTAATTATTTTATCATTTTTCCAATATCAAGTAGTAAAAAGAAGCCATGAATTTGATTATCTACTAATTTATTTAGTATTTTTGAGAATACGAGGAGCGTCTTTTGAGCGGTCCTTTTTTTAACGAACAAAGAAATTTTTATGCGCTTGCCATCCCCCGAACGGGCCATTCTTCATCTTGATTTGGATACTTTTTTTGTATCGGTAGAACGGCTGCATGATAGCCGCTTGCAAGGAAAACCTATTATGATAGGCGGTAAGGGAGACCGGGGGGTAGTCGCTTCCTGCAGTTATGAAGCCCGCAGTTTTGGTGTGCATTCGGGCATGCCCATGCGTTTGGCGCGAAGACTCTGTCCGCAAGCTTTGTTGATTTCGGGCGATATGGAATCGTATAGCAAATATTCTCATCTGGTAACGGATATTATTGCCGGTTCGGCACCCCTGTTTGAAAAAGCTTCTATCGATGAGTTTTATCTCGATCTCAGTGGTATGGACCGTTTTTTCGGTACCTTGAAATGGGCAACGGAATTGCGGCAAAAGATTATCAGCGAGTCAGGCCTACCCATTTCATTTGGTTTATCAGCCGCCAAAATGGTATCGAAAGTAGCTACGGGAGAGGCAAAACCAAACGGTCAGTTGCATATTCCTTTTGGTCACGAAACCAAATTTCTTGATCCATTGCCAATCCGGAAAATTCCCATGATTGGTAAAAAAACAGGACAATTGCTCTGTAATATGGGTGTTGACCGGGTGAAGATGCTTCGGCAGATACCGCTTGAACTACTCGAACGGCTGCTGGGCAAAGCAGGTGTTTTGCTTTGGAAACGTGCACGAGGGATTGATTCCAGTCCGGTAATTCCCTATTTCGAAGCCAAATCTATTTCTACCGAACGTACTTTTGAACAAGATACTATTGACGTGCAGCGCTTACAATCTACCTTGATCGGTATGACCGAAAAAACCGCTTTCCGTTTGCGCGAACAAAAAAAACTCACGGCTTGTATTAGCGTAAAAATCCGTTATTCCAATTTCGATACCTTCTCCCGGCAAATAAAAATTCCCTACACGGCCAACGACAATATCTTGATTCGTCATGCGCTTGATTTGTTTAAACAGCTTTACGACCGGAGATTATTGGTGCGCTTAGTGGGCCTACGTTTCAGCCATTTGGTACATGGGCATTACCAGATTGATTTGTTTGACGACCGCTGCGAAGAGATACGTCTTTATCAGGCCATGGACCAGATGAGGCGGAAATATGGGAAAACAATGGTGATGCGAGCGGTGGCCATAGATAGCGACAAACAAAGAAAAGCGCTGAATTCTTCAGAAAAAACATCCTCTTGTATCCCTTAAGTTTGATAAAAAACTTTACCTTTAAACTGTCATGGATAAACGCATTTGGATAAAACAGCTGTTATTTGCTGCTTTAATACTATCTGAAAGTTTACTCTTAAGCCAACCACTCACCCAAACGATTCGAGGCCGGGTGATTGATAAAGAAACCCGTGTGCCGCTGCCCGGTGCCAATGTAATTATGCTCGATACGACTCAGCTGCTTGGAACGGCTACCAATCTTGACGGTTATTTCAGACTTGAAAATATTCCCGTAGGCCGGGTGGGAATCAGAATAAGTTACCTGGGTTATGCGCCTGTCGTTTTACAAAATCTGAATCTGAGCAGTGCCAAGGAAATGATTCTTAACATTGAAATGGAAGAACAAATCACTACCGGAAAAGTCATTGAAATCACTGGAAAACGCAACAAAGGAGAGACGCTGAATAAAATGGCAAGCATTAGTGCTCAATCTTTTTCGGTGGAAGAAACAGGCCGCTATGCCGGATCATTGAATGACGTAGCCCGTATGGCAGCCAATTATGCCGGTGTACAGGGTGCCTCTGACTGGCGCAATGATATTATCATCAGAGGAAACTCTCCGACCGGATTACTCTACCGGCTCGAAGGAGTCGATATTCCCAATCCGAATCATTTCAGCACATTCGGTACAACCGGTGGACCTATCAGTATTTTGAATAATAATACTTTAGCCAATTCTGATTTTCTCACCGGTGCTTTTCCGGCCGAATACGGCAATGCACTTTCCGGTGTTTTCGATTTGAACCTGCGCAGTGGAAATAATGAAAAAAGAGAGTTTATAGGGCAGATCGGTTTCAACGGTGCCGAATTGTTGGCAGAAGGACCTTTTACAAAAAAACATCAGGCTTCTTACCTCGCCAGTTATCGCTATTCTACTATGGGATTGTTTACGTTAATGGGTATTCATTTCGGTACCAAATCAATACCCGAATATCAAGATCTTACCTTTAAAGTAAATTTTCCCCACAAACATGGGAAAACAACAATATTCGGTATTGGCGGTCTGAGCAGTATCGCTTTGCTTGACAGTAAAATAGATTCTTCAAATAATGCTTACGGTACCGGAACAGATGTCCGTTTTAAAACACGCATCGGTGTAATAGGCATTTCACATACGCAACGATTCCGGAAAAATGCTTATCTGAAAGCTGTTTTATCAACCAATATTTTTGCCAACAACATTGATGAAGATTCGCTGAGTTCGATTGACCGGCATCCGGTTAATCTGTTTAATAGAAATTCAGCTTTGGGAAAATACTCAATGAATGTGTTTTTCAATAAAAAAATTAATGTCAGGCATATAGTAAAAACCGGGTTACTGGCCGATTGGATGTTTTTCAATTTATCGGATAGCAGTTATCGCGCATCCCTGAATCATTTTGTTAGCGAATATGATTATCAGGGAAACAGCCAATTTATTCAACCTTATGTAGAATGGCAATTCCGGATTAGCAATAAGCTTATTTTAAACACAGGATTGCATAGCCAATATTTTCGATTAAATCATGATTATAGTATTGAACCGCGTTTAGGACTCAAATGGTATTGGTCTGATGTGAATACCCTGGCTTTTGCTTATGGTTTACATAGCCGCTTGCAACCCGTACCGGTTTATTTCAAAGAAAAACAAATGCCTGACGGTTCTGCTACTTTGCCTAATAAAAATATTGAAATGACTAAAAGCCGGCATTTTGTGATGGGCTATGAACGGCTTTTCAGTGCATCTACCCGCTTCAAAATGGAAGCCTATTATCAACACTTGTTTAATGTACCGGTTGATGTACAAGCCAATGCATTTTCGATGCTCAATGAGGGAGCAAATTTCGATATCAATTTTCCCGATTCAATGGTAAATAAAGGGACCGGGAAAAATTATGGCGTGGAATTCACTCTGGAACGTTTCCTTACAAAAGGCTTTTATTATTTGTTCTCTTTATCGCTGTTCGAATCGCGCTATACAGGAAGTGACGGTATTGAACACAGCACTGCATTTAATGGTAATTATACCTGCAATGCCCTGGCCGGCAAAGAATTTATTATACCCTTATCGTCCGGCAAAATACTGCATAAAATGCAAAAAACACTTTTTATTGATGTAAAAGGTACCTGGAACGGAGGGCAGCGTTATACCCCCATCAATCTGGCATTATCTCAACAGGCCGGCTATGCTGTTTACGACCAAAGTAATATTTACGGAAAGAAATACAAGGATTATTTGCGCTTCGATATAAAAGCAGGTTTTAGATTAAACGGTAAAAAAACTACACAGGAATTTACCGCCTATCTTCAAAATGTGACCAACCGGAATAATATCTTCAGGCAAACTTATAACCGGAATACCGGAGCATTGGAAACAAGCTATCAAATGGGCTTTCTACCCATATTTCAATACCGCATTGAATTTTGAAAAATCTTTGCTTTTTAAGTCCAGTGGCCCTGGGGATATTATTAAACAAATCCTGCATTGTTTAATCCAGTATCAGCTTAGCCGTAAAAATTGTATTTTCTGTTTGCAATTTCAAAATATACAAACCACGTTGATAATTATTGAAAGAAAGGCTAAGTATATCAGCGTCTGACGCAATGGGTTTTGACAGCAGTAATTTTCCAAGCGTATTAAAAACCAATAATTTTATGGGTGTGGAATTTGGCGGTACTTGAATATGAATAATATCATTGGTGGGATTGGGATATATTTTCATGTCGCTCACCGGGTCTATGTCAGCGATTCCATTGACCGCTATCAAATCTCCGCTTAAAAAACAATCCGGGCTTGCATCGTAATTCTCCAAATACCATGGATTAGGATCAAAGTAATCGTTAAAAAGCCTTACCGTATCAGTAAACTGACCGGACAGGACGATTCCAAAGTCGAAAATATCAGTGAAGGACAATCGGCTCATCGTATTATTGCCATAGCCTTTAAATATGTAATAATTATACTCGTCAAGTACGATAGAGCCATTCTTTCCCAGAGCAAACATATACATATCATTATCAATGTCGGGTAGCGCAATCGTGTCAAGCAAAGCAAGGGAATCAATTTGTCCGGCAATGATATAATGATCCCACCAAAATATAATATCGGAAATATAATTATTGCCCGGGCCGCGAAGCGTTTTCTGCCAATAAATCGAAGCATCAGAATTAACAACGGCTATCAAACCGTTATCACCTGCTCCTATACTTTGCAGTGTATCAGGATAATTAATCAATGAATCTGAATAATGAGCAGATAAGCATACCCGTGTTTGTTCTGCTTCACCGACCTTGGTGGGAATATCATCATTAGGACCACCCCACGTCAATGCCCACACAGGGTGTAAGGATTTATTCAGTTTAAGTAAAAAAATATCTTTCCCGCCAGCACTGATAAATTGAATGGTATCAAAATGAATGGTATCCGAAAAATATCCACAGATGTAGATTTGATGATCACGGCTTATTGCTATACTGTATGCCTGGTCATCACCAATCCCCCCATAGCGCATGGATTGTAAAATATTGCCATTATGATCTATCATCATTATCATAGCATCATTATCACCGGCACTAATCAGCGTATCGCTTCCAGCAAAAAGACTGTCGCTAAAGCTACCGGCAAGATATACGGTATCGTTCAAATCGGCCAGTCCATGGACAATATCCTCTCCCGGGCCACCAATATTAATCAGCCATATCAGCGCATTAGAATAATAATTTATTTTAGACAAATAGATATCGTTTCCCGGCCGGTAAGCTACAAGGTTTTTTTGTTGAATAGAAAGCGAATCAGTATAAATACCGGCCCAGTATAAGCTATAACTTGATTTAAAATCGCTTGCAATTGCCTGCCCACTGGAAAAAGACGGACTTGCAGCTATTATAAAATTGTCAATGCCTTGATAATAATAAGGATTAGCCCAGGTTAAATAGGCATTTTTCCCTCCTTTCGAAATATAGCTAATGGAATCTAATACCATCGTATCGCTGAAAAAGCCGGTTACATTAACCTCATTGCTATTAAACGGGGTATGCATATCCACGACCCCATCCGGTCCTTTGCCTCCCCAGGATAAACTTTGAGCAGGTAGCTGGAGAGCAATGATTCCCAATATAAAAGACAGTATGCCACTTCGAATCATCATGCAATTATTAAAGGTAATTATTATTTTAATAATAAGCAAATTTAGCGCAATGAACTAAAGTTTAGATAAAATTATTAGTTTAGAATCTAATCCTACAGTATGATGGCAAAACTAATCTGGTATAAAGTTCTTGATGATGAAAAACAATTGCATGAAAACCGGGTGATGACGGTAAGTGCAGGCACTCACGATATTTGTTTGACCCGTTTTGAGGGAAAAATATGTGCCCTCGACAATAAATGCCCGCATCAGGGTGGCCCTTTGGGTGAAGGCAGTATAGAAAACGGTTTATTGCGCTGTCCCTGGCATGGTTGGGATTATCATCCCTGTACCGGAAAAGTACCCGGATACGATGATGCAGTACCCTCTTATGGGGTGAAAGTAGAAAAAGGAGTTGTGTATGTGGCCATGGAAGAAAAAGCAGCCCATGTGGCAACAATCAGTGATGTGATGGTAGAAACCATGATTCGTTGGGGTGTAAACACCGTTTTTGGTATGGTAGGACACAGCAATCTGGGTCTGGCAGATGCATTTCGCAGACAGGAAGAAAAGGGCCGATTGCAATATTTCGGTATCCGTCATGAAGGAGCCGCTGCATTTGCCGCTTCCGCTTATGGTAAACTCACCGGAAAACCGGCTGTTTGTTTTGCGATTGCAGGACCGGGTTCTACCAATATGTACACCGGTTTATGGGATGCCAAAGTGGACCGGGCACCTATCCTCGCACTTACAGGACAGGTAGCTACTCAGGTTTTGGGCACCGGCAATTTTCAGGAAGTAGATTTGGTACAGGCTTTTGCTTCGGTAGCTGCTTTTAACCATCGCGTACAAAACAATAGCCGGCACAGCGAATTGATGTCGCTGGCTATCAAACATGCTATTTTAAAGCGCGATGTAGCTCACCTCACTTTCCCCGATGAAGTACAGGTTATGCCCCTGCCGGAAGAATTGGCTCAGGGCCCGGAAAACAGAATGGCTATACTTAGTATTGCCCCACCGGAAGAAAGCCTTGAACAAGCACTTAACCTGATACGAAAAAGTGACTCTCCGTTGATTATAGTAGGACATGGTGCTCGCGGAAAAATGGAGGCCATTCTGCAATTGGCCGCTAAACTGCAATGTCCCATAGTCACAACTTTTAAGGGTAAGGGATTGATACCGGACCATAATCCACATGCCGGAGGTGTGCTGGGACGAAGCGGAACACCGGTAGCTTCGTGGCTGATGAATGAAAGCGATTTACTGCTGGTTTTTGGTGCCTCTTTTTCCAATCATACCGGCATCACAGATAAATTACCCATTATACAAGTAGATTTTGATCCAATGGCGCTTGCAAAATTTCATCCGGTAGATGTGCAGCTTATGGGCGAAATACAAGTGAGCTCTTTGCTGATGATGAAAAAGCTTGGGAAAAGAAATGCAAAAAATCGATTACCACAAACAGCCGAACGTTGGTCTATCTGGCGAAAAGAAAAACAAAGGCGATTAGATGAATTGCGCGGAAAAGGTTTGGGTGCCGTTCATGTATTTGATGCCCTTAACCGAAAAGCTCCTACCAATGCAGTGATGTGTGTTGATGTAGGCAATAATGCCTATTCTTTTGGTCGATATTTTGAAAGCAAGGAAAATGACTTTTTGATGTCGGGCTATTTGGGTTCTATTGGCTTTGCGCTGCCTGCCTCTATGGGAGCATGGGCTGCCGTGAAAGGGAAAAGGCCTGTTTTGGCTGTTGCCGGTGATGGAGGCTTTGCCCAATATATGGCAGAAATGACCACACTGGTACATTATAATATGGATATAAAAATTATTCTGCTAAATAATAATGAACTGGGCAAAATTTCCAAAGAACAACGATCAGGGGGCTGGCCGGCCTGGAAGACGGATTTAAGCAATCCGGATTTTTCAGAATATGCCCGTTCCTGCGGAGCCTGGGGACTACAAGTCTGCACTTTGGATGAAATGGAAAAAGGTATGGACGCACTCTTCCAACAAAAAGGTCCGGCATTGCTGGAAATTTGCAGCGATGTAGCTTTATTATAAATTCACTGGAAATAAACTGATCAATATTTGATTTCCAAAGAATGTTTTTAAAACCTGACCGGGAACAATGTTCCGTATTCAAATACCACCTATTCCTTCAGGCTAAACCTTACTTCATCTTCAGCACTTCGTACACCATCAGTAACGATTACCCGGAAATTAATGTTTTTTCGCAAGCTTTGGGTATCGAGTTCATAGTGGCTATCATTCCATTGGGTTTCCAGGGTTTGCCAGGAAATACCTCCGTCATCAGAACATAACAGCACATAGGTAAGTTCATCGTCATCACGGTCTGAAGCTTTCCATTCAATCTGCACTTTATGGTTCTTTGCTTTCACCATCTTGCCACCGGCCGGATGAATAATATTTACTTGCGGGGCATTGGAGCTCAGGGTCTGCTCATCGAGTACACCCTGCGGTCCGACCAGTTGAATGGTTGCTGTTTCAGGTATTCGTTCTATGCGATAATTAATAGCTATCAATTTATGGTCTGTTTCGGTATCCGGGAATTTCCATACCGGTTCAAAAGGGAATGCTTTCAGTAGCAATCCGGCTTTATCACGCAACACAATAGCCCAGGCATCCGGTTGAATAGTGCCAGCAGGCAGACCGCTTATTCCTTCTGTTTCAAAAGTAGGATTAAGCAAACCATTAAATGTAGCTTCTTTCCGGGCAATATAGCCACTTATCACAAACAGCTCAGGGTCAATAGGTGCTTTCATTTGTTGCAGCAGATGCCAATAAGTACATTGCGTCACATAAGGACTTGGTGCTACACTACCCATAACAGCCGGCTTATCTTTCCGGACAGATGCACCCCAGCTTTCCACTTTTGCACCATTGGCATAATAGTTATCTGCATTATTGTGATAGTTGAGCTCACAATCCCTAATCATTTGGTTTTCACTCCACAAATAGGGTGTAGCGTGGACAAGTTCATGAGCTACAGTAGTATAATCTTCAGTCATTCTTACGAAAATAACCTTATTGTGAGGGGTGAAAGCTACCGCCCGAGAAGCATTTTTTCTTACTTTACTGAAATCTGTATCGTTTACCAACACAACAACCTTGGCTCCATTGCTCAGCTGTGAACCCGTAGCAAATTTCTGTACTAAGGAGGCAATAACCCTGTCTTTTCTGGCTATTTCAGTTTCTACCGGTGCAGAACCGGTCAACCACTGCGTAAGTTGATCTAAGGTGCCAAGCTCACGATTTGCTAGATTCTGTATAGTAGCACGGGTAATGGTCATACCATCTTGTTTCACCGGAAAAAATACATCCAGTTCACGCTCACACTCCAGCTCAAGTCTTTTGGCATTCCCTACCAGTTCAAGCACCTCGCTTCTTGTCCAGTCATTACTCAGCAACACGGGCACCAGTTGCACTACCGGATAAGCCGTTTCGGAAGCGCGTCCAAGTGTACTTATTTTAATACCGGTTTCAGTTCCATCTTCCCTGATCAGTTCCAATTCCAAAACATAGGGTCCCGGTTTCATTTTGAATGTCTTGGGAACCGGTGAGCCTGCCCTGTTGCTTAGAGTTGCTTCCCATTTTATTTCAGGGCCAGTTGGTCCTTCAATGGGAATAGAAAAATGTGAACCGGGCTGGGTCCATATGATTGTCCGGTCCTTTCCCTGAATCAGTTGTAACCTGAACTTTACGGGTATCGACCGGCTGTAGGTGCTTGTTCCCTCCATTTTTATCAAAATGTAATCATCCTGTTTCAAGCCATAAACGGCTGTCCAGCGACCAGCAACCATATCTAACTCTGCCTGCCAGGTCACCGGATTCTCGCGCGTAATTCTTTTGGTGGGCTTATCAATAAAAATTTTATCGTCCTGCCATACTCCCTGTGTAGGCTGCATGGCTCCTTCTACTTTAATCCATGGCGGATCAATTTCTTCACCATACATTACAGGAAGCGGTATATCTCTCGGATCATCATCAGCTTTGTCGGTTTCGGGTGGAATCGTAAATACCGAATCGACCATGACTGTGGCCCGTTCTTCCAGTTCCCGGAGAAATTTCTTAAAAGAATTTGCAGTTTCAGGACCTATGCCTCCTTCATCTCCATTATCCCATGCCTTAATACCATCCTGTAGCAATCGCTTCATTAATTCCAGTTTTTCCAATGCCTGTACAGCAAGCTCCTTGGCGATAGAATCGGGCGGATCGGTATAATAGGCATCATTTACCAGTTTACGGGCTTTCTTAAATACCTCATTGGTTTTGTCAAACAAAGAACCTGATGCCAGCTCTTCAGGCTCTATATCGATGATATAATCCTTTGTATCAAGTGTTTTACCAAGCAGATTATCCCAGGGAATAGACAAACCGATATTAAGGCCAAAATCACGTGTCGAGTATTTAATTTTATTACCGTTAAAATCATCGAAAGATTGTATGGGCGTAATCCCCAAATTTCCCTCCAATCCAATATTTAAATCAAAAGGTCCTAATGGTCTCCCGTAAGAAAATTTAAAGCCACCACTTAAAAAAAACCGGTTAATACCTTCAGTATTAATCATGTCCAAATGTTGCTCCTGCCCCGTAAAACCATCATATATAATTGAACCGGCCCAATAATTTAAAGCCGGACCTGCTGAAAAATCAATATGCTGTGCATTGCCCAAAGCATACCGAAAACCACCATTGAGATATAAACGGATGTAATCGTTGCGACTACCCCAGGTAAATACAGAATCACGATAGGCTTCTCCTGCCCTGAAATACCATAGACCGGGATGAATAAACCAATTTTGACTGAAAGGATAGATTAGACCAAGCCCTGTTTGATATCCCTTAAAGGGAATCCTAAACAGTTCAGGATTGCCCGAATTGTCCCGGATGGCAGATATATTGAATCCGGTGTTTAAATCTATCTGGACTTGACTCAAACCATTATAGTTTGTTCCAAACAAAACAATCAACAGAATAATAATATACTTTTTTGACATAATATTTTCTTTTATTCGGGAAATAACACAACAAGTAAAAACAACAAATCAGAAAAACGGGATAAATATTTCTTATGCATATTATCAGGAGGGAGAGGCCGATGATGCATTATTCAAAGATAAAAAAATTCTTAGACCAACTAAACAGAACATAAACTCCTGTAAAAGAATGGATTGTCCGGGAATAATATGGATGTAGGTTTTGTTAATATAGTGGTAATAAAAAAGCTAAACTCACTTTACCGTAATTTCTTCACAAACTCACCTCAATCTGTAGCCGGGGTTTATTGAGTATGATTTTGCATTTATTAAAGGAAGGTGCCGACAGATAGACCGATGGATTGTTTGAAAAACCGTAGTCTTCTGTAGGCAGACCAAAAAAATTATAATTCATGTCGCCATCGTGATTTGTATCGTAGAGTACGGCCACAGCATACGTGCCATAGGGCAAATTGCGATAACAATACATGACTTCATCATCAGAAACACGGGTAATTTTTCCCGGTTTATACATTTTGTTCTGATCTGAAGGCCAGCCATCCGCCTGATTGTAAAGACTGAACAGCATATCGCCTCCCATTTCGTCATAACCTTTTACCCAAATACAAAGACTGCCATTCTGTGACCGTGCCGTAAACATCATGCCCATAGCAATGGCCAATAAAAATGCATATTTCCCAATCTTTTTCATTTCATTTCTATTGTGCTGATAAATGTAACTGATATAGCGGAAAAATATTTTGAGGTTTTCTACAAAAAATACTCTTTATTAGCTTATTGATAATTATTTTAGCATTTAGCTAATTATGTATCTCAACTGTCACACGTATTTCAGTCTTCATTACGGAACCCTTTCGCCCGAAAAGCTGGTGGAAGAGGCCCTTGCCATGGGTATTGACTCCCTGGCCCTGACCGACATCAATAATACATCAGCTGTGTTTGATTTTATTGCAGCTTGTCGCAAGCATCAGATACATCCGGTTGTAGGCATCGAGTTCAGGAACGGTAATCAAATGCTGTACATTGCCCTGGCGCGAAACAATGCCGGTTTTGAATACATCAATCATTTTTTTTCGGGATTTAAGCACCGGGGGCTTCCTTTTCCGGAACAAATCCCGGTATGCGAAGATATTCATGTGATTTATCCGCTTGGAAAGCGGAGGCCGGAAACCTTGCAGGATCACGAATGGCTGGGTGTTGGTAGTCGTGATTTGATACGACTACAGCGCAGCGGGCAGAAACAATATCAGCATCGTTTTGTGGTGTGGCAGCCGGTAACTTTTGTCCGAAAGCAGGGTTATAATCTGCATCGGCTTTTGCGGGCGATTGACGAAAATACCCTGCTGAGTAAACTTCAGACCACGCAACATGCCGGAATGAACGAGCAATTGATTGCCCCTGATGTACTAAGC
>JAJRWN010000125.1 GCA_024276745.1 Bacteroidota bacterium | reverse complement strand
TGCTTATGGGTATGGTCACTGAATCAATCGAACTACATCCGTTGATATCGCTTACTGTTACCGAATAAACACCCTGTGCCAGGTTTGAAGCGGTGGCAGTGGTTTGTGTGTCCGGATCATTCCATTGATACTGATATGGAGGAGTCCCTCCTGTGACATTGGCAGTGGCACTTCCATTGTTTCCGGTGCCGGAAGGTATAATGGTGAACGATATAATAGGTTGTTGCAGCACTTGAATATAATTGCTTATACTTATTGTATCGCTTCCCGAAGCATTGCTGACAATCAACTGCACATCGAAAAAACCGCTTGTATCGTAATGAATCAATGGGTTTTGCAGGTTTGAACTATCTTCAAGCGAACCGGGGAATAACCAATGCCATTGTGCAGGTGAATGGGCACTCGAATCAATAAACTGTACACTTAAAGGAGCACAGCCTGAATCCGGTTGAGCATGGAAAGAAGCCAAGGGTACATATAAAGAATCGTGCACCTTAAAACCGTCAAATCCTGCTTCTACAAGATGCCCCGGATTGCGATCTGCTGCATACACAAAAAGTTTCATCTGAGCAGTTGGTATAATAAAATCCTTTAGTCTGATATTTTTATGTGCCCATTCACTTTCTTTTGGATCACCGTTTACCGCCAAATCGATTGTGGCAGTAGTACTACCATTGAATATATAAATGATCAAAGAATCGTTTGGATTTCCATTTCCACCATCATTAAAAAACCATCTGTCAAAATTCAGGATTGGATCCTGATAATTGCTAAGGTCAAACAAGGGAGAACGCAGCAAAGTATAGCCATTGTCGATATCATCGGCTCCGGCACCTCCGCCACCGTTTCCGGTAACGAAACATTCATTGCTTATATCATTAGGTAAATCTTGGCCGGGATTGGCCGGTTTACTACCGAATACGGTACCAGCAGGTTTTCCCTTTTCCCACATTCCTGAACTGGCATTACCACTTACCGACCAGCCAAAATCAAGAGCAAAGTCATCATAATATCCCGGTTGCAACAAAAGCGTTTGTCCGGAGCTTGTTTGATTTAAATTTAAACCGCTAATCATACGGGTTTGATAAGCCCATCGTCCGGCAATCAGATTATAAGTATCAGCATAAATACTGGGAAAGCTAAAATTTCCGTTTTGGTCGGTGGTCGTTTGAAAATTATATTGAATTCCTTTAAGAATTACGTTGCAATGGTCAATGCCATTACCGGTGGAAGAATCTTGAATCATTCCACTGAGCGAAAACGGAATCAGGGGTTTTAATTTGGCATTTAAAGTAGTGATAACACCATTATCGAGGGTAGCAACGAGGGTTTTCGGTTCGTAACCCAGTTTAAAGAAGGTGATTTGATACGTTCCACTATCCGGAATACCTGTTTTATAAACACCCAGCAAATTAGTGTTACCGGTAGAATTAGCTCCCTGAATACTTACCAAAACGCCATTAATAGGAGCATTGGTAGCCGAATCTTTCACCATTCCTTCGAGATAACAGGCTTGAGTATAAGTAGGTTTTATGATAAACAAACCTTGTTCTATATCGGAAGCCAATATATTTCCGGAGGGAAAAAACGGATAACATCCCCAGCTTCCGTTAAATCCGTTTCCGGAGAATGGTGAGGTATCGAAATACCCGGTTTGAATCAGATTGTCGGGGTGTGTAGCATCTACCACAACAATACCATCACGATAATAAGAAGCTACCAGGAAATTGCCATGTACAAATACATTATGAGGAATAACATTAGAACCCGGATTAGATTGAATTCTATCGACTTCATGCACATTATTGAGATCGGATACATCGTAAGCAGCCAGGAAAGCATTAGGTTGTTCATCGGTGGTATAAAGATATTTTCCATCATCGGAAAGCCAGCAGTTATGTGTAAAGGTATTGGGTGTACCGTGGGTAGCCATGATTTTTGAACCGGGAATAAGGGGAGGCGTTTTATCCGATATATCGACAGCGGCAAACCAACCATGATAAATTTCGGCACTCCACATGGTATCACCTCTTGCAAATAAATCATGGATATAAGCCGAATTATAAACTGTTTCAACTACCGGATTTACCGGATTTGGATTTAAATTAGCTATGATGGCACCGCCAACACCGTAATTGGAACCAATGACAAACAGGTATCCTTGCTCATCAACAAACACATTATGAGCCGATTTAAAAGTCACTCCGTTATTACCCGTCCATTGCCAGGTATGAATGCTATCGGGCAAATATTGAAGATCAATTATTTTAATACCTCCTGAAGTTTCGTTCGATACATAAGCATAATGTTGAAATACTTAGATATCGCGCCATATTGAATTGGCTCCGGGCGAAAAAGCTACTTCTACGGGACTGGCAGGATCGGCAAGACTCACAATAGATGTTCCGTTTTTTACACCAACCAAAGCGTATTCGATACCTGTGGAATCCGTATAACCCCACACGTCATTCAAATTATTCGTGTAGGGCAAATGGCCGAGCTGAACCATATTTAACTGAGCGGCAACCAGTAAGGGCATTAAAATGACCGGAAGAATAAAAAGAAACTTTTTCATGAGGATTGCTTAAGTGAAATGGTAAAGCTAATCAATAATTCACCTTTGAAAGCTTAAAGTGAGACAAACGAAGGATATGAACATAAGCATTTTGGTAATATTTTACATTGGAATGACCCCGTAGGGAAGCATCATCTTTTTTCACTGCTTCGAGTTCAAACCTGCAATTTATTTCAGGGCGTTGAATATCATTGATATGTTTTTTTATCGAGATTCCATATTTATAAAACAAAGTACCGGTCCACATCATGAGATCGTAACCTTTCACAACATATTCCGATGGTACAATACCATACTCATCTTCATAACGGCTGTTAAATGAAGCGGCTCCCTTTCGATCCGGATTTATCCATAGTGAGCTCGAATAATGGAAATGAAGATTATTCAGGTAATCGTAGCGTAGCGATTTGAATTTTGAGAGCCAATTGGGCATACCGAAAACAAGGATGGGATGATCTTCATTTTGACCGTTTAATGTGCGCAGGGCATTGTTTACAAATACTTCATTAAAAGAAGGAATAATGACGATGCTCGTATCAAAAACAGAAAATTCACCGGCAGAAATATCATCACCTTTTTCGGATGAAATAAGATGAATATCGAGATAGGAACGATCACTATGTTTTAAATCATTGTAAATCAAATCTCGATACCGGTTTTCGCTTCCCGATGAGGGACTAAGAATCAGAACTTTGTGGTGTGGGTATTGCTTACCGATATAGTTAGCAATGCTTTGCATATGTCCACTTAATGTTGCATTTGAGGCAATCAGATAAGGATTGGAATCTTTGATATGTGGAAGGGCCATCAAAGGAGATATCATATAAATCTTTTGTTGACGCGAAAATTCCGATACAATTTCAAGATTTCGTCTGAACAAAGGACCGATAATCATGTCCATATGTTTTAATTCCGGTTTTTCCAGAATTTGCTTAACGGTGGTGTTATTGTTTTTCGTGTCGTAAACATAAATTTCAAAATCTCCTTTGCCTGGCCCCAAATCTTCTAAAGCCATCAAAATTCCTTCGTATATTTCGGCTGATGTTAAAGAGTGATAAGGGGTTGTATTGTCTTTATAGTCATAGTTTTCGATATAGGAATCATCGATAGAAAAGGGAAGCATAACAGCAATATGATAAACTTTTTTCCGGATAATTTTACCAGGATTTACAAGTGTATCTATGTCAGCCGTAATGGTATCGACCGGATTGATAACGGTGCTGCTGTCTTTGCCATTTGTATCATTTCCATGCGGTTTTTTTACCGGTAAGCTGTTTAGCAAATCGCAAGAAGAAATGAATAATATGAAAGCTACCGGAATGAGCAGGAGTTTATTCCCATTCGATGGTAGCCGGTGGTTTCGTACTGATATCATACACTACACGGTTTATTCCTTTTACCTGATTAATAATCCGGGTGGAAATTTTTGCTAAAAAAGAGTAGGGTAGCCGGCACCAATCGGCAGTCATTCCATCACTGGAGGCTACCGCTCTAAGGGCTACCACATTTTCATAAGTTCTTTCATCACCCATAACACCAACGGATTGCAATGGTGTTAATATTGTTCCGGCTTGCCAAACTTCATCATACAGATTATCTTCTTTCAGGCCATTTATAAATATGGCATCTGCTTCTTGCAATGTTTTTACTTTTTCTTTGGTGATGTCACCCAATATCCTGATTCCCAGACCCGGCCCCGGAAAAGGATGCCTGTTCAAAAATCCGCCTTCTATATTCATGGCGTGGCCAACCCGTCTTACTTCATCCTTAAACAACATTCTCAAGGGCTCTACAACCCGGAGACTTAGCTTATCGGGTAAACCACCTACATTATGATGTGATTTGATAGTAACCGAGGGACCATTTACCGATACCGATTCAATCACATCGGGATAAATAGTTCCTTGACCAAGCCATCGAACCGCTTGTTTTTCACCTAAATCTTTTTGCAATCTTTTGGCTTCTCGTTCAAATACATCAATAAAAGTTTTGCCAATAATTTTACGTTTACTTTCTGGTTCATAAACACCTTTCAGATTGCCGTAAAATTCATCTGCGGCATTGATTCCTTTCACCTGTAATCCCAGCTTTTTATAATCTTGTAATACTTCCCGGAATTCATTCTTTCTAAGCAATCCGTTATCTACAAATATGCAATGAAGTTTATTGCCTATTGCCTGGTGAAGCAATTCA
This sequence comes from Bacteroidota bacterium, assembly GCA_024276745.1. Lineage (GTDB taxonomy): Bacteria > Bacteroidota > Bacteroidia > Chitinophagales > S012-47 > JAJRWN01. The sequence continues at coordinate 10,578 of JAJRWN010000125.1, read as the reverse complement.
GCCGCTACGGTAGAATCTACCCCTCCCGAAATACCCATAACCACGTGATCGTGATTAATTTTCTTTTTTAATCCGGCTACGGTGGATTGTACAAAAGAATCAGGATTCCAGGAATCGTTGCAATTGCAACAGCCATGCACGAAATTGCCCAAAAGCCGCATACCTTCTTCAGAATGTGTTACTTCAGGATGAAACTGAATACCATAAACAGCATGACCATTTTTATTCTTTATTTCGAAAGCCGCTATTTTTATCGAATCACTACTGGCGATTAAAGAGGCGGCATCCGGCAATGCACTGATGGTATCGGCATGCGACATCCATACCTGCGATCCTGTTTTTATATTTCTGAAGAGCGGATGTTTGGAACTTATATGCTTTAGGCGAGCCCGTCCATATTCTCTTTTTGAGGACTGAGCAACATCCCCCCCCAAACGGTCAGCTATATACTGTGCTCCAAAACAAATTCCCAAAACGGGCACTTTACCAATCAGCTTGCCTAATGCAATCTCCGGTGCATTTTTGTCGCGTACCGAAAACGGACTTCCTGATAAAATCACTCCTTTTATTCCTTCACCGGCAACAAAGGCTTTGCTGAAAGGCCAGATTTCGCAGAAAACATTCAATTCACGAACTCTTCTGGCAATCAATTGCGTATATTGTGAACCGAAATCAAAAATGATAATCTTTTCCTGCATGGCGGGCAAAGTTAAGTAAATTCGTTCGCTGATATGCTAATCATTTAAACAATAAAATTACCTGTTATGAATCTTGTAAACCGAATCGACTATTCCAAGGATGCTATTGTGAGCAAGCAACTGATTAAAGAAAATGGAGGTAATTGTACCTTGTTTGCTTTTGATAAAGGGCAGCAATTGAGTGCACATACATCACCATACGAAGCTGCTGTTTTATTGCTCGAAGGCGAGGCTGTTATTCAGGTTGCCGATCAAAAACATACGCTTGGTGCCGGTGATTTTCTATCGCTTCCTGCTCAGGTGCCTCATGCACTCGAAGCTGTAGAAAAATTTAAAATGCTCTTGCTTATGTTTAATAAATCAGAATAATTGTTTTCGCTTATTGAACCTTGATTTTTAAGTTGGACTGCAACAATTAGCTTGATAATTAGACCTAATTACATTTTTTTCTTAAAAAAGTCTTTTCAAATTTTTCTTTTTTAAAAGATACACTATCTTTGTCACAGATAAATAGATACGTTTATCTAAACTAGCAAAATCTTTCAAGTCGTGTTTTCTCAACACGCATTTAATCGCAACTGCGATAGTATTATGGGCTTAACCCGCAGTGTTAAAACTGCGGGTTTTTTTTGTACAAGTGCATATTCTCTTTAGAAAATTTGTAATTATGCAATCTAAATACATCAATCAATGAAAAAAATATCAATTGTTCTTACCGGCATATCACTTTGTATGTTGTTGATTAGCTCATGCGGGTCGAAAGCGTCAGAAAAAGAACAAGAACAATCCTTGCGCGATTCGGTCATGCATATTCACGATAGTATCATGCCCTGGATGGAAGACATAGCCAATCTGAAAGATCAAATGAATCTGCTGTCTATGGACAGCACTATAGACTCCACATCGAAAACTATGGCTATTGAATTATTGCAACAGTTAGGAAATGGCGAAGATAATATGTGGGAATGGATGCACAAATGGCGCGATCCCGACTCAAGTGCCGGCCATGAAAAGATTATGCAATATTATAGCTCACAGTATCAAAAAATTCATAGTCTGGCTAAAGTAATGTCATCAGCAATGCAGCATGCAGAAGATTTTTTAAATCCTGAAGACCATGATGAAAAATAAGCTGTTATTAAGCCTTTTGATTCCCTTAATCTGCATGTCAGCATGCACAAACCGCAAGCCTGTAAAGCAAAACTTGCCAATACTTGGGAAAAGTCGTGTAGAACAAAAAATGATAGACGGAAAAGTGAAAATCGATACTTTGTTTTATACCATACCGGCTTTCCGTTTTATCGATCAAGACAGCAATATAATAACAAAAAAGACTTTTAAAGGCCAGGTATATATAGCCGATTTCTTTTTTACAACATGTCCCAGTATATGTCCGAAAACGCGTCAGCAGATGAAACGGATTTATGATGCTTTCAGCGATGAACCGAGGCTAGCCTTTATATCACATTCTATAGATCCGGAATATGATACGGTAGCGGTTTTACATGATTATGCCGAACGCCTTGGCATATCTTCCGCCCGTTGGCATCTGGTAACCGGCAATATCGATTCGATTTATGCCATAGCACGTGATTATCAAGTCAGCACCCGTATTGATCCGGAAGCTCCGGGTGGCTTTAATCATTCGGGAGCTTTTGTATTGATTGATACGGCCGGCCGCATTCGCGGATATTATGACGGAACCTCCGCAGAAGAAACGGATCAATTAATGCAAGACTTACCGCTTTTGTTCCGGGAAATGTATGGTCAATAAAAAATATATCCTTGCTGCATTACCTTTTGTGGTAATCCTTTCCTTATTCCTGCTTAATTGGCTGAATAACGGCCATTTACCGGCTACCGGTGAAGTTATTTATCAGCGCGAATGTGCTCATTGCCACATGGAAGAGGGACAGGGAATCGGAAGATTATATCCTCCGCTTGCACAATCTGATTATCTTAATGAGCATTGGGATTCGGTGATTTGTATTATCAAAAACGGACTAAACGGAAGCATTATGGTGAACCAATTGGAATACAATAAACCCATGGACGGTATAAGAAAGCTGACCGCTATTGACCTTAACAATCTGCTAAACTATCTGGCTACTGCCTGGGCTAATGAATTGCCTCATTATACTTTAAAACAGGTGAAAACTTCCTTGCACAAATGCAGTGAAGAGAAAACGGGGAATAATCAATAAAAAACTTATTTACCTTAGGCAGAGGCCATTAATAGCGGATGCAGGGTACGGTAATTTGTTTGTATTCGTGAAGTGTTTTATAATGATAAGCAAGGCTTAGCTCGAAACCACCCCGGTAATGTGATACTTTTCGAAGCCCTGACACATTCAAATCATAGCTCAGGCCAAGATCAAACCAACGATACAATAAGCCGGTATAAATCATAAGGGCATCGGTAGAAAAAAACGAGGTATAAAGACTTACATTGCTTCGCCAGAATAATCCCGGACTTAAGGTAATGGGTATTTCACCGGCAACAGGCAGCCGGTAATCAGCGCTTGCGCCTATAATATACTCTTCGGCTTTAGTCTGCCGGCTGTAAAAAAGCATCGGATTAAAAGTAATATTTGCAAGGGGTATAGTGCCCTTTGCAAATATTTGTTGCCTCAAAGGATATCTTCCATCAATACCAGATTGTGTTAAACTAATCGAAGGCTGATTGATATGGTATAATCCATAAGCAAGAAGTATTTTTATTTGACCGGCATTTACATTGGCGGCAATGCCACTATTCAGGTCAGGCGCTGTGCGGGCATTGGAATATAAATTCTCTCCATTATTAAGACTAAGGTCAAAAAATCCGCTTGTATTATTATACTGTTTTGGAAAAGTGGCATCATGAGTTTTGGCTTGCAACAAACCCAATTGTGCACCGATGCTGATATAGCAATGCTCCCACTGATGTTGATAAGCCAGACCGGCATGTAAGCGGTTCATCTGCAAGCGGGCATATCCACTCTTGTCGGTACTCCAGGTAAACGTAGATGAAAAATGATCGAATCCCCGGTTGAAACGGTAGGCCACATCTCCTGCAAGCGTAGTATAGGGAGCCCCTAAACTATTCCATTGTTGGCGATAATCAACTGCAGCTTGCCATTGATAAAGCGCATTACCCTGAATAGCCGGGTTTAGCTGACCGGGAAGCCTGAAAAACTGGGTGAAATGTAAATCCTGGGCATTACTGCAAAGAATGATACCCAAAACAAAAGTGGAAAGCAAAGTGACTTTTTGAAACACGCTGTAAGATAAGTAAAAATCTTATCAGGTATTTATTTTCTACCCGTTTTTCTGTGTATGGTTATCGCGCTAAGCACTACCTGTTTTGGAAAGCGGGCGTACGGGTTTTATATTCTATCCCGTTCAAATGCCTATTTTTGCAGCAAAGCAAAGCCAAATGGTTTACCTCACCCGCAAAGAACATTTCAATGCTGCTCACCGCCTATTTAACCCGGCCTGGAGTGATGAAGAGAATTTTGCCTATTATGGCAAATGTTCGAATCCAAACTGGCATGGCCATAATTACAACCTGTTTGTTACCGTTGCCGGTGAACCTGATCCGCAAACCGGCTATGTATTGAACCTTGCAGACCTGAGCGCGGTTATTCATCGGAGAATATTGGATAAACTTGATCATAAAAACCTGAATCTGGAAGTAGATTTCCTGCAAGGTATGATACCCTCCACCGAAGTTTTAGTACAAGTTATCTGGGAGCAGATTTTAGCAGATGTGGAAGCGCTTGGGGTGAAACTGCACAGGGTAAGGCTTTACGAAACGGAAAAAAATTTTGCTGACTATTTCGGCTGATAAAAAAAACAAGAGAAATATGCTAGATAATAATTTCGAAAAAGAAGCGATAAACTACGAAAGAGTAGATCATTTTCGTGAGGAACAAACCACTAAGTTAAGTGCTGTTTACCGCGAAGTATTGCAAGATATTGGCGAGAATCCGGAGCGCGAAGGATTAATAAAGACCCCTGAACGGGTAGCCAAAGCCATGCAATTTATGACACAAGGTTATCAAATGGATGCCAAAGCTATTTTGCAATCGGCCATATTCCATACCGACCATAGCGAAATGGTTTTTGTGAAAGATATTGAGGTTTACTCCATGTGCGAGCATCACATGTTACCTTTTTTTGGGCGGGCTTATGTGGCATACATTCCTAAAAATCAAATCGTAGGTTTAAGCAAAATTGCCCGTGTAGTAGATGTGTTTGCCCGCAGGTTGCAGGTACAGGAGCGTTTGACTTGCCAGATTGTGGATTGTTTACAGGAAGCGCTTGATCCTTTAGGCGTGGCTGTTGTTATCGAAGCAAGGCATTTGTGCATGATGATGCGTGGGGTACAAAAGCAAAATTCTGTGACCACCACATCGGCATTTACCGGTGAATTTGAACAGGCGGCAACCCGCAACGAATTTATCAATTTGATACAGGCAAAACTAAGCTAAAACACATGAAAGCATATATTTTTCCCGGGCAAGGGGCACAGTTTCCGGGTATGGGTGCCGATGTATATGAAAGCCATATTGAAGCTCGTAATTTATTTGATCAGGCCAATGAGATTTTGGGCTTCCGGCTCACCGATGTGATGTTTACCGGCAATACCGAAGATTTGAAACAAACCCGCATTACCCAACCCGCCATATTTCTTCATTCGGTAGTGATTGCCAAATTACTGGGCAATGCATTTCAGCCCGATATGGTAGCAGGACATTCTTTGGGTGAGTTTTCGGCACTTGTGGCTGCCGGAGCCATATCGTTTGAAGATGGTTTAAGTCTGGTTAGTCAGCGGGCCACAGCAATGCAGGCTGCTTGCGAAGCCAATCCTTCCACTATGGCCGCTATCTTAGGATTAGAGGACGAAACGGTAGAAAAAATAAGTAATAATATTCTTGATGAAATCGTGGTAGCAGCCAATTATAATTGTCCGGGTCAGGTCGTGATATCGGGGAGTTTCAAAGGGGTAGAAACAGCTTGCGAACGATTGAAAGAAGCCGGTGCCAGGCGGGCGATGTTATTGAATGTGGGCGGTGCTTTTCATTCACCTTTAATGGAGCCTGCCCGGAAAGCCCTCGAAAAAGCCATCAGAGATACGCTAATTCAAACACCTGTTTGTCCGGTATATCAAAATGTATCGGCTATGCCGGTGACAGAGCCTGATGAAATTAAGGAAAATCTTGCCATTCAGTTAACGGCTCCGGTACGTTGGTCTCAAACTATGAAAAACATGATTGCCGATGGTGCCGGTGAATTTATAGAAGTGGGGCCGGGTAGGGTACTGCAAGGTTTGGTGCGTAAAGTGAATCGGGATGTACAGGTTTCGGGTGCTATAAACGATTAAGGTAGGAATTTATTTGTTTTTCCTTACAACATAGCCTGCTTTAAATCTTCCATAATATCTTCAGCATCTTCCAATCCGACCGACATGCGGATTAAACCATTGCTAATGCCCCCTGCCAATCGCTGTTGCTGTGGAACTGTTGCGTGGGTCATGGAGGCAGGATGTTGTATCAAAGTATCGGCTGTGCCGAGGGTAGCCGTAAGCGTACAAAATTTGATTTTATTCATCATGCGGATACCTATTTTTAATCCACCCTGTAATTCGAAAGACAGCATTCCCGAAAAACCACTCATTTGCTTTGTAGCTATCCGATAATTGGGATGGGATGGGAGTCCGGGATAATTCACCTTTGTCACTGCAGGATGATTTTCGAGAAACTCAGCAATTTGAAGGGCATTAGCAGCATGTTTTTCCATCCGCAAAGGCAAGGTTTTTATTCCGTTGTTCAGCAACCAGGCATCGAAAGGACTGCAACATGCCCCTATGGTCTTTCTGACTTTCCAGGCTTTTTTTTTCATAAATTCAATATCTTTCGATATCAATATACCTCCAAGAGCCGTTCCATGACCGTTCAGGTATTTTGTAGTAGAGTGTACAATGAAATCAATATCGAATGCAAAGGGTTGTTGAAAACAGGGCGATGCAAAGGTATTATCCACAGCCGTTACTAATCCGTATTTTTTTGCCAAATCCGATAATGCTTCCAAATCATAGCATGACAAGGTTGGATTATTGGGGGTTTCGATATACATCATCCTGATGGAAGGATGTTCTTTTATCTGTTTTTCTATGTTTTCAATCTTGCTGAAATCTGTAAATACGGTTTTAATACCCAGTCCATCACAAACATCTTTAAGTAATTCAGTAGATGTGCCGTAAATATTATTGTGAGTAATTATGGTATCGCCTTGTTTCAGATTAGCTAGAAAAAGAGCACTAATGGCTCCCATGCCGGAGGCGAAAAGCAAAGATTTAGCTTTCAGGGTATTTCCATTCGTATCCTTCAATCCTAAGCACTCAAGAGTCGCTATTTTTTCTTCGACCAATTCAATATTCGGATTGCTCCAGCGGCTGTAAACGTAGGCTTCTTCTTTTCCTTCAAAAACTTTGATAATCTTTTCAGGGCTTTCGTAAACAAAAGTAGAGGATGCATAAATGGGCGGAGTATGCGACAACACTTTGCCGCTACGATCTATGCTATCTTTTGCACAGAGTGAAGCCATTCCTTTTTGGATCATAGTCGAGTTATATTAATAAGCAAATAACAAAGATAATGATCGGGAGAATCTAATAATAAACAAATCAGCCGTTTTGTTTTACACGATTTTTATTACACAAATAAATTGCCATGGGACAATTACAGAGATAGATGCTTCCGAATGGAAATCCGTAAACACAAGTTTTTCTCGATTCCTCATCATGGCATTCAACAAAATCGGCAAGCCCCCGGTCGTTTACAGCGCAAACCATCGATGAGCATCTTTCGATACATTCAAAATCCTGGTAACATTCGGTAATTTCTTTTAAGCTTTCCAATTCCATGACTAAAAGCATTTGTTATAGGTAATCGGCAAGGAACAAGTGGGGAGGCTATTGAGGAATATCAACAATAAAAGTAAATATTTTTCCGGAAAAATTCCATAAGAATATTAACAATTAATATGTAGGAAACACTAACGTTCAATTAGTTTGGCATGAATAGCAAGGACTTGGGGAATCAATAAATCCTCAGCATTATTAGAGATAAAAAAGTCACTGGCAGCCAGTAGTTTTTGTTGATCTGCTTGATTATTGATTCGATGAATAACTTCGTTTCTATTCATTTTATCCCGTTTTATTACCCTTTCAATTCTTAACTTTTTATCAGCACTGACCAAAATGATTTGATCTAAAAATTTGCTGGCTCCCGATTCAAATAGCAAAGCAGCTTCATCAATTACATAAGGTAAATGATGAAAATATTTTGACCAGTTTTCAAAATCTATTCGTACACGCGGGTGCACCAACCCATTAAGTATTGCCAAGGCTTCTTTATTTGAAAATACCAGCGCGGCAATGGCTTTTCGGTTTAATTGACCACCGGGTAAAAAGCTGTCAGGGCCAAAAGCTTTCATTAAGGAAGTTTTGAGTTTTTCATCGTGGGTCATCAGATAGCGGGCACGGGCATCGGCATCATAAACCGGAACGCCCAGTATGTCGAATAATTTGGCAACGGTACTTTTGCCGCTTCCAATACCCCCCGTTAATCCTACTTTCAGCATGCTTTTAATATTGATATAAAAACGAAACTTTATCGGGTACCAATCGAGGCTTGTGGGCCCAGGAGGGATATTTTTTAAGTTCCAATCCAATTTCCATCGTTTGGGAATTGATATTGTTTACATCGGCAATAACCCTGAAATGCGATGGACTTTTTTTATCTTTTAATAGTTTTATTTTCTGCATCGGCAATTGAAAATAAACCTGAACTTTATTGCTTAATAATTGAATTTGCTGACTATCGGCCGATATCCAGTGAATAGGAATCTGGAAGTATGATTCGGTAAACTGATCTACGGGAATGGTGTATGAAACCGTGTTTTGGGAAAGCGTAAGATTAAGACCTTCGGGTAATTGTAATTTAACAATCCCTGATAAAGATTGGTCAAGTTTATCGGCTTTCACCATCTGGGTGGGGATATAGGTCAAAGTATCAACAATTCTTCCCGGCCCCGAAATCAAGATGCTATCAGGTTTAATAATAATTGGCCCTGCAAGTTCATACAAAGCGGCAAAATGCAATGCTGTGTTTAGTTTTACTTTGATGTATTTACTGTTACTGTTATCAAATTCGAAATACAATACACCGGGATTCACATATTTTACTTCAAAACCATCGGGCAATTGTTTTGAAAAATATTCAGGTTCGGCATTGGTGGTAAACATATTATTCACACTTCTCCTGTCAACATCGATACTTACCCGCCACGGATCTGAGAAATAGGTTTGAAGTAATTGCCAGCCGCTTGCCATTACGCCAAATTCAAGATGAGTAGGGAGCCGGTTGGTGACTACTTTATCTTTCGGAAGATTTTGATAATCAACCGCTACATCAATACTGGCAAGATGTTTTTCAGACAAAGCTGCTGAAGTCCAAAATAAGCTTGCCAGCAAAAAAGAAAACATAAAAATACCCAGGTTTTTTTTTCTGTTTACAGGCCATTTCCGGGGCTGCCAAAACGAATTACTATGGTTTTCATGCAGCTTCAATATATTTATTTTTTATCTTTTGATTTTTGTTGCATTCGTTCGTGCAGTGCTTTCGTATGTTCCAGACTAATTGTACTTTTTTCAATTCTTAATTTTGTATTGCTATCTACTTCAATGAGAAAAGTATCGTCATCAACCTGAATAATTTTGCCGTGTATTCCACCAATGGTAACCATACGGCTGCCTTTTTTCAAATCGCTCAAAAAATTCTTTTGTTCTTTTGCTTTTTTGGTTTGAGGACGGATCATAAAAAAATACAGAATAACAAAAAACAGGCCGATAAAGACCATGAATTCCATTCCTCCACCACCGCTTCCTCCTTGTGCTGCTAATAAAAAATTTGTCATTGATAATAAGTTTTTAAAGGTGAGTTATTTTCCGGCCTGATCAACAAAAGCCGTTATAGTAATAAAATTAGTATTTGGTTTTGTATTGGCAATAATCGTTACTTCTTTATGAACATTATTTCTTTTACCTCTGGAGTTGAATACTACTGTTATATAATCAGACGCACCGGGAGCTATTGGTTTTGTAGGGTAGCTCGGTATGGTGCAACCGCAGGTTGAATTAGCATTGGTAATAATTAAATCGGCATTGCCGGTATTCGTAAATTTAAAGCTATACTCCACTTTGGCTCCTTCGTCAATGGTGCCAAAATCATGGGTGGATACATCAAAAGTCATGACCGGATATTTACCCTCAGCGGCATCTTTTTCCAATGTAGATGGATTTTGAATGTCTTGACTGTCAACTTTTCCATCATTGCTCGAATCTGTTGAGGTATTGTGGCAGGCCGGTATGAACCATAAAAGTGCAATACATGTGATAAAGCATTTCATCGAATCAATTTATTTTGCGTTATAAAATCTATCATAGATAAAGGTATTAGTTATTTTGCAATCCTCTGCCTGTTTTAACAATCTTACCATTGTTTTTCATCTCTTTCATCAGTTTATCTAATACACCGTTTACAAATTCCCTGCTTTTGGGAGAACTGTAACTTTTTGAAATATCAATGTATTCATTAATCGTCACTTTAATCGGAATAGTCGGAAAATCAAGTATTTCGCAGATAGCCATCACCATCAGAACCAAATCGAGCTTTGCGATTCGGTCAATTTCCCAGTTATTTATTTTTGGAGCTATTAATTCTGAATATTCATCATAATGTTCGAGCGATTGATTAAGCAGCTTATGGGCAAAATCAAAAAGTTCTATGTTCTTTTTATTAAAAGCCAATAGTCTTGAAATACCCTGACCGGT
>JAJRWN010000124.1 GCA_024276745.1 Bacteroidota bacterium | reverse complement strand
CCTGATTTACGGGTTTCCAATACATTGCTTGATTTCCCAAATCCAAATCCTGACCAAATCACTAAGCCTTGGCCTGCATTAATTGAAAAATCCCCCAATGCCAAAGCTCGCAGGGTCTTTGTCCCTTTATAAAATAAATGTGCTGAATAAAAATCAAAACCCCGGTGATTCTTTGTATTGAAAAAGAACTGTTCTCCAGGATCTTTTTCTGCAGTAAAACCGGCTTGAATACGATCTCTGTAATGAAATTTATAACGCATATAAATTTGCATGGGTCCACCCAAATACCGGCTGATTCCACTGGAATCGGGTGGCAAATATCCTTTTTTCCTGACCAAGCTCATGCTGTTTCTGAGAAAAATATCGTTATGCCCATATTTGATAATTTGCTTGAAACGTATTGGAGCAAGCGTTTTTTCCAAACTTGTTGTATAGGGCGCTATCCGGTGGATTATCTCCGGATTGAAATGAGGAATACCCAATAGTTCGTAAATCGAATAAATTGTTCCATACCAATTTCTATACTTTAATAATGCTTCAATCTGAATGTCACTGAGCAATCCAAGCGATTCAAGTTGCTCTTTGTTTGCAGTATTCAGATTTAATGGTTGCTCAAGATATTGTTCCAGGTTTTCGGCATAAGTATCATATTGAAAATCTTGTTCGGTTTCTCCAACAATATCTTCAATGACACTTTCAATATCAGGACTTGTATGCGTGGTGTCCGGGATTTGTGCACTTGCAGGAATGGATATCCAAAGGATAATGGTGAATAATATGGCTCGATTACTTCTTCGTGGCATAGCTTAAACTTAACATTGGGCTTATTCCCAGCCATTGATGATAGGATGTGGATGCATCTATATGCCATTGACCGATTGAATACCCAAGGCCGAATGACCATTCGAATGGATACGATATAAGCCCCGTTCGAAGAAATATTTTTTTATTAAACCGGTAAACAGCTCCTGTTCTGAACGATAAAGGATAACTCAGTTCTTTTTCTATTCCTGCCAATAAATCGAGCGATGCTGAGGAAGAATATTTGAAACCGGCTGAAAATCGTACAGGATATATTTCAGAGCTAAAAGGCTTTTTCGAAAAGCTTATATTATATAGGTGTATGCCAATCAACCATAAGTCGGAAGGATGATATAATAAACCACCTTCGGCAGTCAAACCGTTTGTCGAACCATATTCCGGAATACTTTGCCTTAAATAGTTCAACTGTAAGCCTATCGATAAACTTTTGGCTAAATTCCGGCCATAGGCTAATCCAAACTTGCTCTCTCTATATAATTGATAGCCAAACTGCTGGATATCAAGCCCAAAAACACCTGATTTGCTAGGCAATGCCGTAATCATCGAAACATCATTTAATCCAAGACCGGCAAAACGGGATAGGGCATTTAAGGAAAATGAAAAACTTTCTACACCGGCCAGACCGGCTTGATTCTGTAAAGCAGAATAAATACCGGTTGAAACGGCATTTATTCTTCCACTTGCTTCGCTGACCGCATCACTTGAAGTCCACTGTTGTGCACTACACACAAAGGACACCAAACAAGCTAAATAAATGAATAAACCGATTTTTATCAATCTTTTCATTATGGAAGCATTTTATTCAAAACTAATAAAAATATAAGCTAAGCTTACTAACCTTAATCTTTGAATCAGAAATTTATACATAATGTCTTCTTGAGGTATTGGATAGACTTAAGAAAAGCCTATTTTTGCGCACTGAATTCAGATTTTAAAACCAAATTTCATTTTCATATGACACAACAAATTATTTATCTGATTCCTGTAATCGGAATCCTGGGGTTACTTTTTGCAATGTTACGAACATCATGGGTAGCCAAAAAAGAAGTCGGTACCGATCGTATGGCCCGTATTTCAAGTTATATTGCCGATGGAGCGATGGCTTTCTTAAAAGCTGAATATCGTGTGCTGGCAATTTTTGTAGTTTGTGTTGCCATTTTACTGGCTATCGGTGGAGCTCAAAATGCAGATTCATCACCTATGGTAGCTCTGTCTTTTATCATTGGTGCTCTATGTTCGGCATTGGCAGGATTTATTGGTATGCAGGTCGCTACGAAAGCAAATGTCCGGACCACCCATGCTGCACGTACCAGTCTAGGAAGAGCTCTCGAAATTGCTTTTACAGGCGGTTCTGTTATGGGCCTTGGTGTAGTTGGTTTGGGAGTACTCGGATTAGGAGGCCTTTTTGCATTGTATAGCCAAATGTATGGTGTCGATACGGCCGAAAACCTTAACCTGACCATCACCATTATTACCGGTTTTTCATTCGGTGCTTCTTCTATTGCACTGTTTGCCCGTGTAGGCGGAGGGATCTATACCAAAGCTGCCGATGTAGGTGCCGATTTAGTAGGCAAAGTGGAAGCAGGTATTCCTGAAGACCATCCGCTGAACCCGGCTACTATTGCCGATAATGTAGGCGATAATGTGGGTGATGTTGCCGGTATGGGTGCCGATTTATTCGAATCCTATGTAGGCTCTATTATTGGTACTATGGTTTTGGGTGCTGCATTCATGACTCCCGGTTTTGTAGATAATTTTAACGGATTATCTCCGGTACTTCTGCCTTTAGTGCTTGCCGCTGTGGGTATCATTACATCCATCCTGGGTACTTTTGTGGTCAGGGTTCCCGAAGGTGGCGATCCTCAAAAAAGCCTGAATCGGGGCGAATTTGGTTCCTCTATTATTATGATTATTGCCAGCTTCTTTATTATTCGCTGGATGTTACCCGCTGAATGGACTTTCCACGATGCTTTGTATAATGTTGAAAGAACCATTACCGCCAACGGTATCTTCTTTGCCACTATTATTGGCCTGGTTGCCGGTTTGCTTATCGGTATGCTTACCGAATATTTTACGGGTACAGGCAAAAGACCGGTTTGGAGTATTGTCAAACAATCTGTAACCGGTTCTGCTACTAATATTATTTCCGGATTAGGCATGGGTATGATGTCCACCGCATTACCCGTTATTGTATTGGCTGCTGCTATTATTGGCGCTTTTCATTTTGCCGGACTTTATGGCATTGCCATTGCTGCCGTTGGCATGCTGTCCAACACAGGTATCCAGTTGGCCGTTGATGCTTATGGTCCTATTTCCGATAATGCAGGCGGTATTGCCGAAATGAGCGATCTGCCCCCTGAAGTACGAAAACGTACCGATAAACTCGATGCCGTTGGTAATACAACTGCTGCTATTGGCAAAGGCTTTGCCATCGGTTCGGCAGCTCTAACAGCTCTGGCTCTGTTTGGTGCCTTTATGACTGCTGCTCATATCCAGTATATCGATATATCTAAAGCCAATGTCATGGCCGGTCTTTTGATCGGTGCTATGCTACCCTTTTTATTTTCATCACTCGCTATGCAGGCCGTTGGCTCTGCCGCTATGTCGATGATTAAAGAAGTACGCAGACAATTTTCAGATATTCCTGAATTGAAGGCTGCATTAAAAGTGATGCAAAAAAACGAAGGTATTGAAATGGAAAAATGGTCAGCCGATGATAAAAAAGTTTTTGATGCTGCCGATGGAAAAGCAGAATATGGAAAATGTGTGGAAATATCAACTACTGCTGCTATTGCTAAAATGGTATTACCCGGTTTGCTCGCTGTAGCAACACCGGTTTTGTTTGGATTCCTCGGGGGTGCCGAAATGTTAGGCGGTCTGCTGGCAGGAGTAACGGTGACTGGTGTGCTGATGGCTATCTTTCAGTCTAATACAGGTGGAGCATGGGATAATGCTAAAAAAATGATTGAAGAAGGTGTTGAAATTGACGGTGTGCATTATGGAAAAGGTTCCGAACCGCATAAAGCTGCAGTTGTAGGCGATACGGTTGGCGATCCTTTTAAAGATACCTCAGGCCCATCTCTGAATATCTTGCTGAAATTAATGAGTGTTATAGCTCTTGTGATTGCTTCTATGATTTAATCAATAGCGAAGTCAATTAATAATCCATATATCAAGCCCCACCTGAAGGTGGGGCTTTTTTTGTCTGTCTTGTACTCCTTTTTTCTGTTTTTCTATAACACTACCTTTTTCCCAAATGTCATTGCCATGTTGTACCTTATCAATGTGGTCGATAATTATTTCGCTAACGAAAAAGACCTTAGATTATTAGCTCTATCTTAACATATAAAAAACACATCTAATAATATATTGGTTCAATATGGCTTTTTTGGACAATAGAAGTCCTCCGGTTTAATGATTTTTAAAGTGCCTATATAAATCTATTAACAATATTAAAATAGCACCAAAGAATATATGTAAAGTGGTAATTGAAGATAATATATGATAAATTTTACATTACTGATCGGTATGGTGTTTCTCTACATCTTTTTCCTATTTTTAGAATCGAAATGTAATTATGTTTATTTAAATAATAAAAAGCATAAAAAACTAATTAGAACACTGTATAGATAAAATAAAAACTAATAAGAAAAATAAGAAAAAATAAAAAAATGGAAAAGATTAAAGTGTAATAGACAGAAAAACATGAAATAAAGACAGTAAAAGTATTTTTTGATTATTATGATGTACTTTATACATCAATAAAATGTAGGCTAAATCTATTGTTTTTGTAGGAATAGTCTTAAATTACATAATTTTGATAGAAATCTCCAATTATTAATGCAACAATTGTTTGCTATTGCAATAAAAATACACATATTTGCTGTCTGTATTCTGTATCTAGTGGCAATAGCATACTTGTTACAGCTTTAATTTTATAAATTACAAAAAAAAGGAAACATTGCGATCCTTTGAAAGAAAAAATGGTAGCTGTTTGCAATGGGTACTGCCTAGTTCCCTAAGCAACTTTTCTTATCCCAATATCTTATTCAAATTTCTTTTGCTTAAAAAAATGTTTATTATGAAACGTATTTTTACTTTTCTGTCTCTTGTATTATTTGTATCCGGTCTGAACGCTCAAATCTTCTCTTTTGCAAAGAGAATGGGTAACACTGCCAATGATGATGCATATGCTGTTTATGTCGATGCCTCCGGCAATGTATATACAACCGGATACTTTAACGGTACGGTTGATTTTGACCCGGGCAGCGGAACCTATAATCTGACTTCTGCTGGCTTATACGATATTTTTGTCAGTAAATTAGATGCTTCCGGCAATTTTGTTTGGGCAAAAGGCATGGGTGGTACGGATTATGACCAGGCTTATGGTATATATGTCGATGCCTCCGGCAATGTATATACAACCGGGAGATTTAAAGGTACGGCCGATTTTGATCCGGGTAGCGCAACCTATAATCTGACTTCAACCGGTGTTGGTGATATTTTTGTCAGTAAATTAGATGCCTCCGGCAATTTTGTTTGGGCAAAAGACATGGGTGGAATTAGTGATGATGTAGCTAATGGAATATATGTCGATGCTTCCGGTAATGTATATACAACAGGGTATTTCAACGGTACGGCCGATTTTGATCCGGGTAGCGGAACCTATAATCTGACTTCAGCCGGTGTTGGTGATATTTTTGTCAGTAAATTAGATGCCTCCGGTAATTTTGTTTGGGCAAAGGGCATGGGTGGAACTAGTGATGATGCTGCTAAAGGGATATATGTCGATGCCTCCGGCAATGTACATACAACCGGGTATTTCAATGGTACGGCTGATTTTGATCCGGGTAGCGCAACCTCTAATCTGATTTCAGCGGGTGCTTTCGATATTTTTGTCAGCAAATTAGATGCCTCCGGCAATTTTGTTTGGGCAAAAGGGATGGGTGGAACGGGTAATGATATTGCTAATGGAATATCTGTCGATGCCTCCGGCAATGTATATACAACCGGATATTTTAACGGTACGGTTGATTTTGACCCTGGCAGTGGAACCAGTAATCTGATTTCAGCCGGTTCAAGTGATATTTTTGTCAGCAAATTAGATGGCTCCGGTAATTTTGTTTGGGCAAAAGGCATGGGGGGAACTGTTAATGATAATGCTAATGGGATAGATGTCGATGGCTCCGGCAATGTATATATAACCGGGTATTTCAGTGGTACAGCCGATTTTGATCCGGGCAGCGGAACCTATAATCTGACTTCAGCCGGTTCAGGCGATATTTTTGTCAGCAAATTAGATGGCTCCGGCAATTTTGTTTGGGCAAAAGGCATGGGTGGAACGGGTAATGATATTGCTCGTGGGATAGATGTAGATGGGTCAGGGAATGTATATACAACAGGGCTTTTTCAAGGTACAGCCGATTTTGATCCCGGAAGCGGAACCTATAATCTGACTTCAGCGGGTGTTCTCGATATTTTTGTCAGTAAATTGGCAGCACCATTAACACTGACTATCAGTCAAACAAACGTTAGTTGTAACGGAGGTAACAATGGTAGTGCAACAGCCAATCCCGGTGGTGGTACCACGCCATATACCTATTTATGGAATGACCCTTCTTCACAAACTACACAAACTGCAACTGGACTAACAGCAGGAACCTATACGGTAACGGTTACTGATGCAGGTAGTAATACCATTACTGGCTCAGTCACTATCACCCAACCGACTGCGGTAACAGCCAATGCAGGTACATCAAGTACAATATGCTATGGATCAAGTATGACCATAGGCGGCAGTCCGACAGGTAGCGGAGGAACGGGAACATTAAGTTATAGCTGGTCACCGACAAACGGCTTAAGCAGCAGTACGGTAGCCAACCCAACGGCCAGTCCGACAACAACAACAACTTATACCGTAACGGTCACAGATGCGAACAGTTGTACCGCCACAAGTAGTATAACCGTAACCGTAAATCCTCAACTAAGTTTGAGCTTCAGCACAGTGGATGTTACCTGTAATGGAGGTAATAATGGTGTAGCTATTGCATTGCCATCAGGCGGAACATCACCTTATACCTATTCCTGGTCAAATGGAGCTTCAAGCCAATTGAATAGCGGTTTAACAGCCGGCACCTATACGGTCACCGTCACCGATGCCAATTCTTGTACAATTACGGGAAATGCAACAGTCAATCAACCGACAGCATTAACGGTGAGCATGTCCTCAACAGATGTATCCTGTCATGGAGCAGGAGACGGAACAGCCACAGCTACTCCTTCAGGCGGTACAGGAACAGATACTTATTTGTGGAGCGATGGTCAGACAACCCAAACGGCAACAGGTCTAGCAGGTGGCACCTATACGGTCACCGTAACGGATAATAATAGCTGTACAGTCACCGGAACAGCAACCGTAACCGATCCTGCAGTGGTGACAGCAAATGCGGGAACATCAGCTATAATATGTTATGGAGCAAGCATGACCATAGGCGGCAGTCCGACAGGAAGCGGAGGAACAGGGACATTAAGTTACAGTTGGTCACCCACAACGGGTTTAAGCAGTAGTACGGTAGCCAACCCTACAGCCAGTCCCACAAGCACAACCACCTATACGGTTACAGTAACAGATAATAATAGTTGTACCGCGACTAGCAGTATAACGGTCACCGTAAATCCACAATTAAGCGTAAGCATCAGCAGTCAGACAAATGTATTATGCTATGGAAACAGCACAGGAGCTGCAACAGCATCAGGTTCCGGAGGCACATCGCCCTATACCTATGCCTGGAGCAATAGTGCAACAGGAGCAACGGCTTCCAATTTAGCAGCGGGCACTTATACGGTCACCGTCACCGATGCCAATAGTTGTACTGCTACAACCACAGTGACAATCACACAGCCTGCATCAGCAGTAAGTGTATCTATCAGCAGTCAGACAAATGTATTATGCTATGGAAACAGCACAGGAGCTGCAACAGCATCAGGTTCCGGAGGCACATCGCCCTATACCTATGCCTGGAGCAATAGTGCAACAGGAGCAACGGCTTCCAATTT
>JAJRWN010000123.1 GCA_024276745.1 Bacteroidota bacterium | reverse complement strand
TACGTCCACAGAATATATCGCCAGTGAAATTATTAATAAATAAAATAAGATTGATCATATTTTAAACCTCAACAAGTTATTTTCATTTACTCTTTTTAAGAGATCATAGAATAACCAAAAAATTGCAATAATGGTCAAAGGATATAATGTAAAAGCATATCTGAAATTAGCAAAACCTTTTATGCCTATAAGCATAGCTGAGAAAATATAAACAATAAATACAGCTTTAAAGGCTCGGCTGAATTTTTCCCAGCATAAAATGATGTAGAGTAAAAAAGGTATACTTAGCAGATTGAGATAACCAAATTCATGGCTCCTAAAAAAAATACCAAGGTATCCGTTAAACCATAATTTTGAAGGCGAATCAATATTTCTGGCCTTAGAAAAACCATTATTGAGATAATTATAAAAACCTGAATCTGATAATTTTTGTATATATTGGAAAAGACCAAAAACTAAAATAGCAAACAAAATTAAAATTACAATTTTAAAAAGGACAGTATTTCTTTTGGTATTTTTTAAAATATCCATCCTGTCCCCCAAATAGTATCATAAAAATAGTGGAATCCTCCTAAAATAAATAGTGAAAAAATTATGAAAAAGAAATACTTAATTCGACTTATCATTTCATCTTCATAAAAAAGAAAAAAAATAAGGCCTGAAAAACCGGATACAATCGCCCCAATTGAATGGGATGCAGCCGAAAAGCCTGATGTAATACAAAACAAGATAATTTGCATTCGATCCTTTGTCTCAATAGATGAAGCTAAGAAAAATAATGCGGTTGAAAAAAAATATATCCTGAATAAATCAATATGGTATGAAAAAAATTTGCTGAAAAATACCGAAGAAGAAAAAAGAGCGGCTGATCCTAATAAAGCAAGATAAATACTTTTCATACTCAATACTGAAAAAACAAAAATTACAATCAACAAACCATAAAAAGGGGTTATACTTTTAAAATAATAATCCGTATCTTTTCCCACCATACTACCTGCTATTTTTTCCCACGTTAACAGCAGGGGGAACAAAGGCGAATGTTTTGAAAAACTTATATACCCAGACTTTTGATGCTCGCCATTATACTTATGTTTAAACGTTTTTTCTTTGTAATAAATTTTTCCTTCAGTACCGTAACTTTGCACATCATGACCGACCAGTGGTTTAAGAAGATAAACTTTTGAATATCGAATGAAAGTTGGATATATGGAAAGAACTAATCCAATAGCAATGACTACTATAAAAAATACTTTCGTAGTATTATTCTTTGTCAAAATAGCAAATTGTTTAATCAGATAAAAAGGTTTTTTTAAATTAGCTGGATCCTTACTCCAATTTAATCTCTGGTGAAATATTATTATCAGCAATATTAGAAAGTAAAATAATAAAACTGCTACAAAATAAAATATATTTGACTTATAGGGGAACAAAAAAAGAAGCCAATACAAAACAATTGCTGTAAAAGCCGGTCCAAGGCCAAGTGATAATAAAAATATTTTCGAATTTGAAATATTCTCATTATGATTATATTGAATTAATCCAAGTGCAATTATTCCCGAAAAAATAACGTTGGTCATAAAAAACATAAACATAAAAAATTTCATGATTATCTCGAATTACTTCATGTTTGGAAAAAATATATTTTCAATAAATAAGCATCGCCTAAAACCTTCAGCCACCAGCGAACGGGACGGTCAGCGAACATTATTGATAAATGCAGATGGGTTGTCATTGTTCTCAATATTGAACTCGATCAAGTCATCATACAGCATTCGAATTTCGTCCAGCAGTCTTTGCAGGCCGTAGCCGGCAAAGACGAATTTTTTGGCGCGCCGTATCATAGGTTCCACTTCTTTGCGATATTCTAAAAGGAACAACAGCGCAGCAGCTAAGGCTTTGGCATTTTCTGATGGAAGAATCAAACCTCTTTGCGCAAGCTGGAATCCTTCAGGTTTTTCTCCGATAACGCTGCCGATCAAATCCGGCACCCCCCCTACAGCCGTGGCAACCACCGGCTTTGAGGCAGCCATTGCTTCAATGATTGCAACCGGCGTTCCTTCATTTTTAGATGTAAGGACAACCGCATCCAGTTGCGCATAGACAGCAGGCATGTTCTTCCGCCAGCCACTGAAGATTATGACCTCTGGCAAATTCAATTTGCCGGCTTCAGCAGTCAGCTCATTTTTCAGTTCACCATCCCCGACAATAATAAATTGGAAACCATCAATTTTAGCCCACGCTTGCAAATAATTTATAGCCTCAAACAGCATAATATGATTTTTAACAGGGGTTAAGCGCCCAATAATACCAATCCGGAATGGTTCAGAGTTTATCCAACCATCGATATTAGGCAAAGAGGGGATCTTCTGAGGTACGGTTTTCTCATAGGCTGAAAGATCAAACCCCAACCGTATGATCTGCACCTTCTTTTCAGGAGCAATTTTAAAGGTATCGCAAATATCTCTCTTTTGCTGTTCACTGATTACAATGATTCGATCTGTAAATCCGGCCAGGAGTCTTTCAACCAGGATAAAAATAAAGGTTTTTAGCCAGTTAAAGTAGCTGTGGAAGGTGTGGCCATGAAAGGTATGAAATACTCGAATTTTCCTTGATTTTATAACGGGAGCCCCCAGACTTAACGCAGCCAGCCTTCCCAGGGTTCCAGCCTTGGCCGTGTGGGTGTGGAGAATGTCAGGTTTAAAACGCTTGATAATTTTTCGTATAATAAAAAACGATTTCAAATCGTCCAGCAAAGATATATTGCGACCGAGCTCTTTGATAATGAAACGATGGACCCCTTTATCGCAGGCAAGGTATGTCATATCTCCTTCACCGGGGCTCAAGCTGCCGCACACAAGCAAAGTTTGATATTTATCCCTGGGAAGCTCAGTGCTCAAGGTAATCGCCTGGATAGCCGGCCCGCCAATGTTTAAACGCGCAATCAGTCGAAGAATTCTGATGGGTTTATTCATGTTCTATGAGAACCTAACCCCAATATATCGGAAAAAATAACCACAAGGACTCCAAGACACAAACAATAAATGCTTATTATAATCAAACCTTGTGTCTTGGTAGCGAAAGTATCCTGTCGGATAAACCCGATAACCTATAGCCACCGTTCCCGCCACATCTCCCACATCACCAGGGACCACAATCGATACTGATGGTTCACCTGTCCGGAAAGGTGTTCTTTTATCTTTTTCTCGATAAAATTTGAATTAAATAAGCCTTCTCTTTTTATCCGCTCGGCTGAAAGATAGTCTAAAAGCAAGTCTTTTAACTCAAAACGCAGCCAGTGATCAATCGGAACACCGAATCCCATTTTGGGGCGTTCAAATAGATTCACAGGTAAATATCTTGCCAGTAATTTTTTAAGAAGATATTTTCCGGTCCCATTACGATGCTTATAGCGCTCAGGCAAACCAGCCGTGAATTCAACCACACGATGGTCCAGTAAGGGCACCCGGATTTCCAGGCTGTTCGCCATGCTGACTCTGTCCACCTTTGTCAGCATGGCATCGGGAAGATATGTTTTCTGGTCGACTCTCATAAGGCGCGATAGCAGCGGCCAGTCAGCAGTTTCCCTAAATACTTCCTCATACTTACTATGGGGAAGCTCTCGATCTGCGATACTTGAAATCTCATTTTCCGACCAGAGGCATATGGTCATCCGGTACAGCTCGGAAATCCGGGTCTGTTCCATCAGTTTTAGTAATTTTTGCCATTTATCCGGAAAATTGGCCATTCGAAACCGTTGAGGCAATAAATTATGTAAAGGAAGATAACAATTTTCAACCCAGGTTGGGGGAATAAATCCTAAAATTTTTGCCAGGACTTTTTTAAGCGGTAAGGGAACCCGATGAAATCCCTCTGCCATTGATTTCGTGGTCCAATAGCGGACATATCCGGAAAACTGTTCATCTCCCCCGTCCCCGGAAAGAGCCACAGTAACTTGCTGGCGGGTCAAACGACTCACCAGGAAAGTTGGAATCGCCGAAGAATCGGCAAAAGGTTCATCATAAAAATCCGGCAATCGGGGAATGACATCCAGAGCATCATTGGCTGTAACATATAATTCGGTGTGTTCGGTCTTGAGATGTTTTGCAACCCTGGCAGCCCATGGGGCCTCATTATACCCTTTTTCTTTAAAACCGATACTAAAAGTTCTGGCCGGGGTTGAGCCGATTTTTTGCATCAAAGCGACAACCACCGAAGAGTCAATCCCTCCGCTCAGAAGTGCTCCAAGGGGAACATCACTGATCAGTCGGTCGGATACAGCTGTCGTCAGTAAATCGTCGAGACGTTGCAGTTGATCTTCTTCGCTTTTTCCTGGCTCCGCCTGGTTCCGTGAGACCTCAGGCAGTCTCCAGTATTCTTTTGTCCTGATGGTAGTGCCGTCATAAATCAAGAGGTGTCCCGGCAATAATTTATAGGTATTTTTAAAAATAGTTCCCGGTGCGGGGATATACTGATAGTGAAGAAACAGGGGAATGGAATCTGGGTTTACATCTTTAATAAAATTTCCAAACGCCATGATCGCTTTAAGCTCTGAGGAAAAGATAAAAATATCCTCCCGCTCACTTAGATAATAATAGAGTGGTTTTATGCCCAGGCGATCTCTTGCCAGAAAAAGCGTCTGGTTGCGGCTATCCCATATTGCAAATGCAAACATGCCGACAAATTTCTGCAGACATTCCGTGCCCCATTGCAAATAGGCTTTCAGGACAACTTCCGTGTCCGTGGCGCTTTTAAACCGATGTCCACAGTCTTCAAGAATTTTTCGAATCTTTCTGAAATTGTATATTTCACCGTTATAGCAAATAGACACCTTGCCATCATCGCTTCTCATGGGCTGATGCCCGGCACTGGATAGATCGATGATTGACAGTCTGCGGTGGGCCAAACCGATCCCGGCAGCTTCATTATAGACAAGACCTGAATCATCGGGCCCGCGATGGACCAGACTCGCACAGGCCTCGGGAAGCCTTTCTTTTAAATTCAGGTAATTTTTTCTGGATTTAAAACCGACGATACCGCACATAAATTCAGTTCTCTTGACTCATCCAAGTGTTTTAAGGGTTCACACAAAAACAACTTCACATTTTGGACGCCGATCGACCCCGCCGGTTGCTTTGCGGAAGCTCGAAATATGCTTGATATTCCTGTACAGCCGTGTTTTTCAGGCCGGGTACCTCAACTTCCAAAATTATATTTTAAACTTTTAAAATATTATCTATTATTTTATCCCATTGACCCATAATAGAATCTATATTTAACTTGTCTCTTATTTTCATAGCTTCCTTGCCGATTCTTCGCCTTTCTTCCGGATTATTGATTAAAAAATCCAATTTTTCGGTAAGAGCATTCACATCTCCATTTTTTATCAAATAACCATCCACTTTATCTGTAATAATTTCAGTCGGCCCTGCGATACAATCAAAGCTGATACAGGCACAGCCATAAGCCATGGCTTCGCAAAGTGCATTGGGAAAGCCTTCAGCTCTTGAAGATAACACAAAAACGGAGGATTTTTTATACCATTTATCAATCGCTTTAGTTCTACCGGGCAAGCTGATATAATCTTTCAAATTTAGATCATATATTAATTTTTCTAAATTACTCCTTTCGCTTCCTTCGCCAATAATGCTCAATTTCCAATCCTTGGGGTCGATATGTGAAAAGGCCTTAATCAATCTGTCAAATCCTTTTTGTCTATCCAGTCTTCCAACAGCTATAATGTTTTTGCCTTCTCTATTATTATTGGGAATAATTTCCTTGAAATTAAGCGGATTATTTATAACATAAGTATTCGATAGACGATGATATTTATTTCTATCGTATATAGTCTGTACAATAAGCGCATTTGAAAATCGATATACTAATTTTCTCAAATTTACCCATACCCGCGATTTTAAGAAATCATAACAAATTCTCTCGGCTATAATTATTGGTATATTGATAATCCTGCAACCGATAATTGATAGAATATTGGTTTCAGTCATAAAACTGATTGCTATATCCGGGTCTATTTCTTTTAGTTTTTTTCTAATAATTTTTATTCTGGCAATATTGTTGGCTAGAGCACTAAATACGGACAATGAATTTTTCAATAATGACAATTGTTCTAAGGTGATTCCATCTTCCAACAAAAAAAAAGGAGTTGAGTTGTCAAGTGTGATGACCGTTATGCTGTATTTATTCTGAGCCCAATAATTAGCCATTAAACTCAAAACCCTCTCGGCCCCGCCACTCCCTAATGATGAAATTATAAATGCTATTTTCACATCCGTTCTTCCTGTAATATCAGTCTATTTGCAAAGTAAATAAGAAACAGAAATGAGATTGAATATACAAAAGAGGTTGACAGTGCGATGCCTTTAAGTCCAAAATAGTGAATAAAAATAATGTTAAAGCCGATATTAACAACCAGATTGATAGCCGCCCCCCACATGAGGATATAATTTGCACGCAAAGAGGATATCAATCGAACAACAACAATGCCGGCAACATAGAAAGGAATCTGGAAAGCAAAATAAGCTTGGACCGGTGAAACGATAGCTGCATTATCTTTGGTAAAAGATCCGCGTTGAAATATAATATTTACGATTGAATCAGAAAATACATAAATAAATATTGCAGCCGGAATGCTGATGATAAAAATTATGCTCAGATAAAATTTAAGGGTGCCCCGAATATTTCTCCAATCCTTTTCCGCAACCATTCTTGTAAAATAAGGCAGCACCGCCGTACCGATGGCCGTTGTTGCCAAAGTCATAACTGCGGCTATGAATTTATTTCCATAGTTAAGGGCAGCTACACTGCCGGGGGTAAGGGCTGCAGCCATGCCTTTGTCAACTATATCGGTGCTTCCCATAATAATGGATCCGGCAACCATAGGAAGAAACTGTCCGATGACAATCCGTAGATCAGAATCCAACCGGATCAGCCGCGGTATCAAAGAAAACTTGCGTTTTATAATGGCTCTGCCTATAAATAAAGCTTCCAAACCAAATCCCAGTATGACGCCGATGACAAGTGCATATATACCCAGGGAGGCACCGCCGGTAAGGATAAAGAAAATCACAGACAAAGGTCCTAAAATCGGGAAAAAAGCAGCCAGAGCGAAATTATCCAACGCATTCAGCACCCCGGCACAAATTATTGAAAAGCCTTTGAGTAGAATTATCGGCACCAGTGCATATAGGATTATCTGAGCCAACTGTAATTTTTCAGCAGAAAATCCGGAACATAAGGCAGGCAGGTAAAGAGGAGTAAAGGCAATGAGGATAACGGAAAGGAAAAGGCCAAAGAAAAGAAACCCGGTGATAACACCTGTTAAGACTTTCTGAGCACCAGCGAGTCCCCGTCTTTTATAGACACGAATGAACGTAGGCAAAAAGGAAGCCGAAATAGAACCGGCCAGTAGGTTTATGATAAAGGTTGGAACTAGCAGTGCTATCAAAAAAGCGTCAAGCGCATCGCCTGTGCCGAACCATGCAGCCACAGTGAGTTCTTTTGCAAAGCCGCCAATTTGAGACAAAATTGTAAAAAGGCCGACGATTACGGCCGCACTCATTATTTTGTTTCTAACTTTATGATACTCTATCCCCAAACAATATCCCTATCTTCTTTAACGTTGCAACATGGGGTTTACCCTAATCACCGGAAAGATTCATTCTAATATATAAATCCATTTTGGGCTGTATTAGTAACATTCAGAAAAAATAATTCCGTACCCTTCGATGGTTTATTTTCAACTTATCCGCTAGTATCAAAACCAGTAATGATACCTGCAAAGTACCATTTGAAATACTCAGTGCTCAAATCGGTGTGGAGAAGAGAATATAAAAAAAAGAATATTATGGAAAGAGGATAAAAGAAAAAAATCATTCGGTTCGCGCGGGAAATTTCCTTAAATATTAAAAAAACCTTGGCAAAAATAAGTCCGAATAACATTAAGAAAATACCAAAACCGACAATTCCGAGTTCAGCTAAAATCTCTAAAATGATATTGTGCGGATGGACCCAGCTCCCGCCGGAGATTTTGTCATGATAGGCGATACCAAATCCTGCACCCAGAGCAGGATTATTTTTAAATTTATTTATTGCATCTTTCCAGATCGGCAGCCTGATATCAATATTTTGTTTTGAGAAATCATTTGACGTCAAATTTCTTGCTATATTTATAAAATCTTCAAATGCTTTGGCATATCTTATCTTGATGGGTTTATCTACATAGGGAAGCAGGACGAAAGAAATTACGATTATAAGGCACACTAAAATTATAGGATATATTTTCATTCGCTTAACAGAGGAATAGTAAAACAGATATAACACAATTGATATCAAAAAGCCGAAAAAGGCAGTCCTTGACCCTGTATAAAACCCAAGAACAGAGCAGGCTATCAAAAGAGCTGCTATAACTATTCTCTCTATTATTTTCATCGATGAGTGAAATTTAAACAGAACACACAAGGCAAAAAAATAAAATAAGAAACCTATTTGCGCATTGTTAACTATTTTTGAATTCTGAATTCCCGTTAAATAAAATCGCCGATTTATAACAGGCCACTGGTCATAAATCGCATAGATTAAAAATCCAGTGACAAATACGACCCATATAAGGTTAAACCGCCTGGACCTCACGATGGACATGTTTGAAATGGTTCCCAGGCAAAAACCAAAAAGACAATAAGCGATGAAAAATTTTAAACTTTCTCTTGTTAATTCGGTATCAATGTGTTTGATGCTCGACAGGAAAATAACCAGAGTAAACAACATCATACACAACACTATCCATTTGTTTCTTTTTAGGACTTGAATTCCATAAGCTCTAAAATATATTGCTGCAGCCAGTATGCCAGGGCCCAGCAAAACGATGAATGTTCTAAAAAAATTCGGGACTAATTTGATTTGCGCCCCTAAAACTAATAAAATTATCGGAGACAACATGGAGTATACGAGGAAGACATCTGCGATTCCAACAATATAATTCTCAGTAAACTTTATTTTATTGCTTGGGGAATAGAGCATAATATCTGGATTGCGAATGCCAGAGACATTCAATTCAATTTGGTCTGATCGCATTATATTCCGGCACGATCTCCTCTAATTTGGATCTGATCTTGTCTCCCATCTGCTCATCCGCTAAATGGGCCAACTCATCAACTTTGCCATTTAAAAGCTGCAAATCACACTCAATTCCCTTTAGCACCATGATTTTTTCATGATGGGTCGGAACGATATTTTCGCCTTCAGTAATCAGCTCTTCATACAGTTTCTCACCCGGTCGAAGACCAATGTATTTTATTTTTATATCGACATCGGGTTCAAAACCTGAAAGACGTATCAAGTCTCGGGCCATATCATTAATTTTAATCGGCGTGCCCATATCCAGGATAAATATTTCGCCTCCGTTTCCCATAGCACCCGCCTGAAGAATAAGTTGGCATGCTTCGGGGATGGTCATAAAAAATCGGGTGACCTCCGGATGGGTAACTGTAACCGGGCCACCTTTTTGGATCTGCTTTTTAAATAGGGGCACCACGCTGCCGACGCTGCCGACGACGTTTCCGAAACGGACGATCACAAACCTTGTTTGAGACAAACCACAGGCGTTTTGACCCTGTACCAGCATTTCAGAAAGCCGTTTGGAAGCGCCCATAATATTTGCCGGGCGAACGGCTTTGTCGGTTGACACAAAGACAAATCTCGCAACATTATTTTGGGCGGAAACGTCAATTAAATTCTTCGTTCCCAGTATATTATTGTCAATTGCTTTCCAGGGTTGCAACTCCAGCATGGGAACGTGTTTATAGGCCGCAGCATGAAAAACAATATGTGGCCGGTTGGCTTCAAAAGCTTTTTCCAGCTGATTTTTATCCTGAATGTCGGCTAAAACAGAACCTACTTCGACATTTTTGAAACTATGCTTCAACTCTAACTCGATTGCATGCAAAGGGCTTTCCGCCCTTTCAAACAAAATAATTTTTTTAGGTTCAAAGCGGCATATTTGCCTGCAAAGTTCTGATCCAATGGAGCCCCCGGCGCCGGTGACCAGGATGTTTTTATCTTTAAACAGGGCACCTATTTTTTCTTCCTCCAAATTAATGATTTCTCGCCCCAAGAGATCTCGGTAGGCCACCTCCCGAATCGCATTTACCGAAACCTTACCATTGATCAGCTCTCCCATGCCTGGAATAGTTTTAAATTTAAGTCTGCTTTCATCACAGATTTTTACAATTCTTCGTATCTCTTTCGAAGCGGCAGAAGGAATGGCTATCAGCGCCTCATCCGCATTAACTTTCTGAGCTGCAGTCTCAATATCTCTAATATCGCTTAATATAGGCACTCCATGAATCTTCATCCCCACTTTGGAAACATTATCATCGAGAAAACCGACCACGTTATATTGCAGTCGGGCATTGTCTCTTATTTCCCGTAAGATCTTCTCACCACAGTCACCGGCCCCGATAATCAATAAATTCCGGGTGCCCGGCAGTTTTCGTTTCAACGGCATGACGACGGATCTCAGTGTTTCCAGCCAGGATTTGCCGGTCCCGGCCGTTTCAAAATAGATACGGACAATCAACCGAAACCCGGAAATAAAAAGAATCGTCAGACACCAATCGATCAGAAAAATAGACCTCGAAAATCCCACGAAACGGTATTTGAGAAGAAAAAGGCAGAAAATCAGCAAGGTGCTGACACTGACCGCTTTAAGAATATTGATCAAATCCGCAACACTAGTATAACGCCACATCCCCCGATACAGCTCAAAATAATAAAAACAGATAATTTTGGCGATCAAAACATAGGGTAGCATCCGGAAAAAAGAAGCTAAAAAATAAGGCGGAACATCAAAATCAAAACGTATCAGATGAGCGGCATATAAAGACCCTGTCAACAAAAGCAAATCCGATGCCAGTACAATGATAAAATTTTTATATAACGGTTTGAAGATCATTACAGTTTTTACTTTAAACTATTTTAAATCAGCCGCCCCTAAGCTATATTAATGGATTATCAACCATGATTCTTGCCTGTCCCGTAAGCAGGCACTATCGTATTGGGATGAAATGCGTAGCTTATTTAACCGGGGAGCCACGAGCCCCCGATCCTATTTCTTATAAACAACCTTGGGCAGAATAAGCAAATCATATTCATCTTCAGTTTTGAGGCACTCCTTAGGACATGTCTGCTCAACTTGATCAATAGGAAGATCTTCCGGATTCCTTAGTCCCTATTTCCTGCAACCCCTTATCACCTCAATGACTCTATATAGTTCTTCCTTTGTCATTGCGGTACCCGATGGTAAGCAAAGTCCACGATTAAACAGATGCTCCGCCACCTCGCCGCCGATAACCCGACATGGATATTGTTTTTTCTTGTTTTGCGTATTTTGCACCTTTTTACAGCCATTTATCCGTGTAATCTCCGTAATCTGTGGATTGAATACGGATTGAAGATGCATCGGCTTCCATACCGGGCGCGCTTCAATATTCTCGGCCTCCAATGCCACCCGGACCGTCTCCCGATCAGCGCCGAATTTTTCCGGTGAAATAAGGATTACCGTCAGCCAACGGTTTGATTTCCCAAATGGCGCTTCCGGCATGAACTCAATGCCGTCAATATCTTGCAGGGCTGCTTTATACTTGGCAAATATTTGTCTTTTTATCCGTACTCTTTCATCCAGTACCTGTAGCTGTCCCCTGCCAATCGCCGCTAAAATATTGCTCATTCTGTAATTAAAACCGATCTGCGAGTGTTGGTAGTGCGGTGCCTCGTCACGCGCCTGCTGCGAAAGAAACCGGGCTTTCGCAATAAATTCTCTATTCTCGGAGGCCAACATGCCCCCTCCCGAAGTCGTGATTATCTTGTTGCCGTTAAAGGAAAAAACGGCGGCCGTGGCACCGGAACCTGCACCGCGCCCCTTATAGGATGCGCCCAGCGCCTCGGCGGCATCAGCGATAACCGGAATTTTATTAGGTGCGCAGATTTGCAAAATCCTGTCAAGATCAGCGCATTGCCCGTAAAGATCTGTGGGTATAACCGCTTTGGGGAGCCGGCCACGTTCGGCACAGGCCTTTATTTCCTTAGCCAGTAAATCAGGGTCCATGTTCCAGGTTTTATAATCCGCATCAATAAAAACCGGTTTCGCCCCTAAAAACGTCACCGGACTCACACTACCAATAAATGTCAATGTAGATGCTAAAACCTCGTCGCCGGCCTCTATGCCGAGCTCGCATAGGGCGATATGTATCGCTGCTGTGCCGCTGCATAAGGCTACAGCATGGGAAATCCCTATCTTTTCAGCAAACTCCTTTTCGAAGGCATCCACCTGCGGCCCCAATGGGGCGATATAATTGCTTTCAAAGGCTTCCTTAATATATCGTTGCTCGCAGCCGCTCATATGGGGCGGTGATAGAAAAATTCTCTTGCGCTGTTTTATAATCATTTTCTTTTTTTTAATATTTCTGCGGGTACTCCGGCAACTGTTACATCATCAATAACGTCATTAATTATCACTGAACCTGCGCCTACGACCACATTATTTCCCACACGAATCCCATTTATTATCTTTGCTCCAGTCCCCCAGAATGTTGCTTCACCAATTTGCACTTGTCCGGAAATATTACAGGTCGGCATAAGTGACGAAAAATTTCCAATTTCGGTCTCATGCCCCACCGTACAAGCTAGATTTAAGATTACGTGTTTACCAATAGAAATATTGGTGGTTATAATATTTCCTGCTGTGATAATGCAGCCCTCGCCAATGCTTACGTATTTATTTTTCCCAATTACAACATTGGGATGAATCAAGACCGGATAGGAAATGTTTTTGTTCTTTATCTTCTCAAAGACAGCCTTTTTAATTCTGGGAAGACCCAGGGCAAAGACAACCGATAATTTTCTATCCCACTGATTTAACTTATTTACCCCCCCCAATACTGGATAGCCGTTAACAATTGTTCCAGCATCAACACCATCATCAAAAAAACCAATAATTTCCCATCCGTTTATCTCCTCATTGATTTGCTCGATAAGCATGACAACTTCAAGACCAAATCCACCGGCGCCAAAGACTGCAATTTCTTTTTTTTGGTTTTTATCCATAATTTATAGTCAGCTAAATGTAATTAACCATCATGCCCTTTTAAATAAGGAATCTATTCAGACCTATGGGATTAAGCTAATGTTTTTGGGAAGGTACGAACTCTTCTGCAGTTGCCTGACCAGGTTGATTAATTCCCTCCCTTTTTATAATTATCCACATTGTCATGGCGATAATTTTTAAATCAAGCAATATACAGTGATGATCTACATACCATACATCAAACTCAAATTTTTCATCCCAAGTTAAGGCATTTCTACCATTCACCTGTGCCCATCCGGTAATTCCAGGCTTGACTTCATGTCTTCTGGCCTGTTCAGGCGTATACCGATCCAGGTATTGTGTAAGCAGGGGTCTGGGTCCGACAAGGCTCATGTCGCCTTTAATCACATTGATCATCTCCGGCAATTCATCCAGTGACGTTGATCTCAGGAATCTGCCAAAGCGGGTGAGTCGTTTTTCATCGGGAAGAAAATTACCTTCAAGGTCCCTCGCATGATTCATGGTTCGAAATTTCAATAAGGTAAAAGGCACTCCATAAAGCCCGGGACGAAGCTGCCTGAAAATAATCGGTCGACCAAACATTACCGCAGAGAGCATACTGATGAGAATTGCGGGTATGCTTAAAACAGGTAACAGCGGTAAAGCAATAATTAGATCCAGCCAGCGTTTTGCATGTCGTGAATAAAAGTCTTGCATCTCGATTATGTACCCATCAAATTTTCGCATATATCCAAATAGCGTTTACCTAACACGGACCACTCTAAATTGTTGAGGGCATATTGTGTCCCCTTCTTTCCCATTTCATATCTTTTGTTGCTAGACATTTCAGAAAATTTTCTAAGCGCTTTATCTAATTGCATAGGATTGTAGGGTTGCACGCTAATCCCGGCTCCTGATTCTTTGATCGGATCATTTCCAGCTTTGACAGCATACAAAACGGGCTTGCCCGCCATGAGGTAATCGCCTAATTTGTTAGGACTGACACCAAATTGAAAGACACTGGATTCTCGAAGGGGCATAAAGCAAATATCTGCTTTTTCAATGCATGCCCGAGCAACATCTTTGGATACCTTTGGCAAAAATGACACAAAACTAATTTTTTCACTTTGGGCCTGTTTCAGCAACTTATCTTTCATGACTCCTTCGCCGATTAGAACAAAATGGTAGGGGAAATCACCATTTTTAACTACTTTCTTTAATCGAAATACTTGATCCAAAGCATTTGGAGGACCATGCGCACCAGTGTATATCACAATCATTTTGTTTTGTTTCCGGCACAAATCAAATACTTTTTTATGCGTCTCGGGGATTGAAACAGAACTTCTATTCCATTCTTCCCGGTTCACTCCATTTGGGATATAATGAAAACGCTCCGGGTTAAGCCCCAAGGGTTGCATATGCTTCAGAGCATTCCGCAGCAGAGATACTACAGCATCAGCTTCAATATAGGCGTTATGTTCAATTCTCTTCATCCAAATAATAAAAGGATTCAATGGCGATACTTCCGCCAGTTCTATGAGACTGAGTGGCCAGATATCTCGAACTTCATAAATGAGTTTAATATCATTTTTTTTTTTTAAATAGGAAGCCGCAAGATAGGAAAAAATGTGTACACACGAAGGTATAATAATGTCGGGTTTGTTTAATTTGCCAGCGGATATTTTTCTTGTAAGCCTCATTATTCCTAAGGTGTAACCCAACATATTGAGTATTCTATAAATTCCATTGCCGCGATATTTAATGGTTTTGATATGATAATAAGGGACATCATCAAAAAATCTAATATGGTTAATGTCCTCAGGGCCTGCAGGCTTTTTTCTCAAATGATGATACGAAGCACAAAAATTGATAAAAGTATGGCCTTTTCCAATAAAATAGCGAGATAAGCCGAATGGCCGACCTGGAAAATTATATTGCGGTGGGGTGGCATAATGATTGAGGTACCATATTATCATTATTTTTACTTTAAGATTTAATTTTATTTGAAAGTATATTTACTATTCTCTCTGCCGATAAACCATCGTTTAATTTGCAAGATACCGGCTGCCCGGGTTCTAAAGACTTAAATACCGAAACTATTCGCAATGCGTCACACCCGGCCAGTACATTCCAGCCTGATTCTACCGTTTCTACCCATTCAGTCTCATCGCGAAGTGTAATCGAAGGTATTCCAAACCAATAGGCTTCTTTCTGAACACCGCCTGAATCTGTCAAAATCACTCTGGCGTTCTTTTCCAGATTCAGCATATCCAAATACGACACAGGATTAATTACATGCAAGTTCATCAGAGATATATTAAAAGTCCTAATTGCCTTCTTGGTCCTGGGGTGTAGTGGAATGATTATCTTAATTCCATCTTTAGCAAGTATTTCAAAAGCACTGAAGATAGATTTCAGCCGTCTAGGATCGTCGGTATTTTCAGCCCTATGTATAGTTGCCAAGGAATAAGATTTAGGTTTTAATTTCAATTTTTCAATTATCCTGGAATTCCTTTCAGCAAGATCTACGTTTTGCATTACCGAATCATACATTACATCCCCAACCAAATAAACGTTCTTAATCACACCCTCCCGTTTAAGGTTTTTTACAGCAATTTGTGAAGGACAGAACAGAAAACTTGATACATGATCTGTCAGAATACGATTTATTTCTTCCGGCATCTTTTTATTAAAACTGCGTAACCCAGCCTCTACATGGACAACTGCGACATTAAGCTTAGCCGCGGCCAACGCCACAGCTAAGGTCGAATTGGTATCACCATAAACGAGCATGCAATCAGGATTTTGATTAATGATAAAATGCTCAATTTCTAAAAGAATCTGACCTGTCTGCTGACAATGAGATCCAGAACCTATACCCAGATTTACGTCTGGTGCAGGTAAATTTAATTCTTTAAAGAATGTTTCGGACATGTCAGCATCATAATGCTGTCCAGTATGTATAATATATTCTTTGTGCCCGGCAGATGATAAGCTTCTCGTGACAGCCGCAGCCTTAATAAACTGCGGCCTGGCTCCTACGACAGTTAAGATATTTAACGGTTTCATATCCAGAAATCAGTCAATTTGAATATTAAAATTCCTAACCATTTGCCTCTACCAGTCGCTGTATGAATTTTACACGCACGAATCAACGCAACTGGTTGTATAGACAAAAGAGTCTATTTTCAATAGCCTTCCAGTTATATTCTCCGAGAAAAGCTTCACGACCCCTTTGGGACATTTTTTGTGCCGCTTTGGGGTTTTTTATCAAAAATGTAATTGCATTGACAGCTTCACTTCTGTTTTGAGGTGCAACGAGTAATCCATTCTGATTTTTATCAATTAAAGCTCGTTTGGCTGGCATATCGCTAATGACAATTGGCAATCCAGCTGCAGAATATTCGAAATACTTAATTGGCTCACCCCAATGGTATCTTTTTTTGTCACAAAGCAGGAAGAGGCCGATATCCGCGGTCAGCAAATTTCTAATGGTTTCTTCTAAAGGTAAATATCCCTTGTAAACAACGCTTTGATGAAAGCAATCAATTTTTAACCGATTGTGAAACATTTGTTCTGTATCCGAAGACGAGAATCGACCGATTAAAACAAGTTTAGCATTTAAATTCGGTTCTAGCTCCTGCATAACATCCAACATTAAAAATAATCCGCGATCAACATGCAATCCACCCACATAAATTAAAACCGGTTGTTCTGAGTTTAAAACAGACTTTTTGCGCCTGTGAGATTTAAACAATTCCGTCCTAGGATAATTAGGTAATAAGGTGACAAATTTATTGTATTTTCTAAATCGTTCTACTAGCTTATTATTAACTGTAATGACAGCATCAATTCCAGAGATTAAATGATTTTCAATTTTTTCAATTAACGCTTTAGCAAACAATCTAAATACAAAAGGAAGATCCTGGGTAAAACTGTCGGGATGAAATTCATGACAATCATAAATAACTTTAACCTGCCTTAATTTTTTTTTAATGAGATAAGATACAAACAGAGAATCGGGTTCATGACAATGCAAAATTTGGGGTTTTATTTTAATTGCATTAGCGTATAGCGCACGATTATTGCTAAATCTATTGTAGCGGGATTTATATTTTTTTATATTTAATATATTTACATTGTTTATTTTCTGCTGGTTATTTTCACAGGGTGCGATTATAGAGATATTTTTAAATCTACTTTTCAAGCTAGTAATTTCATACAAAAGCCTTGGATTTGAAGGAGAATGTCCGGATGCTAAAAAAACAATATGTGCGTCATCAAAATCCATCCAATACCCCCAAAGCTATGATATCACCAGTTTGCATGCCGTCTAACGCATTAACATCATTCGGATCCGTTTTTTTAACCATTTTCTAATATCACAGCATCTCCTATCGTTTGTAACCGGTTGGGCACGCTTAAGATAACGACCTGAAACCGTCATTAGCAAAAAAGCATAGACCCCTTGCGACAATAAAACGATTTAAACAGGATATAAACACGCCCACTTAAATATTAACTATCCACCGCAATACTTCAAATGATTCGGCATATCCTCCTTCCAACTGCGTACCCCGAAGTTCGGCAACACCCCATACGGCTCTTTCGGTTAAATAGGTCCGGTGTCGTTGACTTTCGTAGCATTTCAGTGCATCGATCTTTATTTGTATATGACGTTTTTCTAGTACAACAAAACTTCTGGATTCAAATACGATATTATTCCATGGTTCCTCGTAACCGAGAATGGTATGCTTTTTAAAGGCCCTGAGGCCTTCTTTGGCTACAACCTGATGATCCTGGTGGATGTCATTGGTAGACGGTACAAAAATGACATCAGGTTGAATTTGTTTTCTCAACTTTATCATTTCCTCCAGAATATCTTGACGATATTCAGGAAATCTCCGAACCGGAAAATCAAACAAGATCAAATTTTCATCCGGAATCCCTAGCGTCTTTGTTGCTTTTTTTACTTCGATTTCCAGAATATTTTCCGGAAAACCATTTTCAATTGCACTTGTCCGTGCAATTGAAAAAGCCACATAGTAAACCTTCTTGCCTTCTTCGATATATTTGGCGATGGTTCCCCCGCATCCTATTTCGCCGTCGTCAGTATGGGGAGCCAATACAACAATTTTTTGGGGTCCTAGCCTCACGTATAGATCCTCCTGATTTATAAAGAAAATATTATATTTTCAATCCGTTGTTTTGTATATTCTATTAATGGCAAACGGCATTAATAGTGTGAAAAAAATGTATATTTTGCTCGAAAAAATGGAATTTCCACTAATTAAATAATAAAATGAAACGACAAGTGCAACGACAAAATAGAATCTGGTTTCTTCGAATTTAAGATTTTGCAGATATAAAAATAAGCAGTAACAAATATAGCCGATAACGAAGATGGCGCCCAGCAGTCCGGATTGAAGGATAGCTGTTAAAATTGGATTATGGGGGTAGTCGTAACCGGATCCATTGAATTTTTGACCAAATTGTTTAAGATAGTTTGATCCGTTTCCGAATATTAAATGTAAAATCGAATATTCATTGATCAGGTGAAAGGCATAATCGTACTTCTTAAATCTACTGCCGGGATTCGACTGGGTTTCTGAAATGTTTTTCGTATTGACAAACCTATTTTTTATCCGGGTTAATTGAAAAGGATATTTGATCGAAATGTCTTTAGGCATAAATTTTACAATAGCAAAAACAATTGCAATCAGGACGATCCCCAGGGAAATTATTTTAAGCAACTTAGTTCGACTCAACTCAAGGGTACTCAAAAAAACAAAAAAATTAATTATCAGATTTTTTAAGAATTTAGCTGCGATCACCAATAGTAGCATGAATAAAACAAACCAGGTGCGCCTGGAGGATGAAAAAATTGAAGCCAAAATAATTATCAAGGCCATTAGATTAACAGACACAATGTAAGCAAGCGGAATTCCGCGCTTTAATATATAATAACCTGATATCAATCCTGAAATCAGGCACAATCCAAATATATTATAGTCAGCTACCAGGGAAGTACCCCAGGCATATTCTTTACCGCTACGGTAAATTATCGGAATCCTGACTCCTTGTAAAAGAAAGTAGAATTTTAAAAGGCCTAATGCTGCAATAATAAAAGATGAAATAAAAATAAAATTTTGCATGTATTTTGTGTACTGGTTGAATTGCTTCCGGTTTTGAATGATACTTTGAAATAGAATAAAGAAAATAAATACTATTAGGCCGTTTATCGTATCAAAGATATTTTTCGGATAAAGTGTCCCGAAAATTCCTAACGGTAATAAATAAATAGCTAAAAGAAGCAAATAAAAAAGACTATTTTTATCTAAAAAGATATTATTTTTAATAAAAATAAACAAAACAAATAATGAAATGACTGAGGGAGCGAACAAAGGGAATCCATAGGGAAAAGATCCCCCGATAAAAAGCAATGTAGCTATAAAAGAAACTGATATCGTAAAAAAATTTTTCTTAAAATTAATCAGTTTCATAATAACTGGGAAGTGAAAAAAATGACATTTGAAAATTGGTACTAATTTTTAAAATATTAATCCGGTGTTGCCGGTTGATTGCTATTGATACCCAGCAGGTTAAAGGCTTTTATATATTTTTTTTCAATTTTTTCCCAAATAAATACATTTTTAATATTCTTCAATTTTTCTTTTTTTTTATCAACTTCTTCTAAAGATAGATTGCTAATGAAATCAAAAAGGACTTTTTCATCAATATTTTTTTTTACGGGGATTTTCCACCCGCATGAATACTGATCTATTATTTTTGCTCGTGTAGGGAAATCACTTATAACTACAGGTATTTTACTATTTAGATATTCAAATAATTTATTGGATAAAGCATAATATCTGCTCAAACAGGAATTGTCGGTCAAATTGATACCAACGTCGGCACTTTGGGTGTAGTAAAGAATTTTTTTGGGATCAACGGCAGGATGATAGTGAATGCTAGAAAATGCTTTTGAATATTCAATTATTTTATCTCGCAACACTCCATATCCTAAAAAAACTATTTGCTTTTTGTCATCGAATCTGCTGAATACATATAGCAATGCCTCTATCCCGCGTCCATAGGTAAAATTACCCTGGTAAATAAAAAGGATATTGTCTTCATCAACCTTGAATTTTTCTCTAAAATTTGAGGAGAAATCATCTTGATACCATTTTTTGTAAGGAAAATTTTCAACGGTGTAAACGTTACTTAACTTATAGGTTTCCCTATACCACTTGTTAATTTCTGCGCTGACAACAATAATTGCATCCGTATGTTTTATTAAAAATTTTTCTGCAAACTTTGAAATTGTTTTTCGGATATACGTCAGCCCATGCCTTTCCGTTTCCAACTCGTGGGCATCATAAATCAATTTAGCCCCCGTTATGTTTTTTAAAATGAGTCCTATAACAAGAGCAGCAAGACTGTGGCAATTAATTGCTATAACATTTCTCTTTCGAAATTTAATGATCATAGTAAAGATCAGCTCTAAATATTTTATAAATTGAAACGCTGGACGTTTAGGCCAATTTTTTGTTTTTAGCCGTATGCGATATACCTTTATATCATTATCTAAAATTTCTGTTTCTTTCAATCCAGGATACCAAACCGCCACAACTATTATTTGGTCAAACAGTCGATATTTTTTTAACGTTTGCAGTTCTTTTAATATGCGAGTTGCATTGGCAAATTTTGTTAGGGATATATGCATATTTGTTTTCATTATTGATATTATTTTTTTTTGGATTTTCGATTATATTCAATTAGGAATGTTAAAAATATCATAAAAAACAGCCCTGCAATGACAGCTAATATTATCCTTAATTTTATTTTAGGTTTTATCGGGTTGGGATTAAAATTTGGCTCTTCAATGACATGAATATTATTAATAAGGTTTTTATTAAACCGGGTATTCTCAATCTTAATCATCGCGGTATTGATTTCTTTATCAATTTTGCTTATTTTTTTAAGAATCTCCTCTCGTTGCTGTAAAAAGGTATTCAGTTCATCTTTATAGGTATTTGTTAGTGTTAAATTTTGCTGGATGGTGTTGCTATATAAAAGAGCCTGAAGAATATTGTCTCCTTGAGTATATCCCTTTAAAAATTCATTTCTTTCCTGACTTAGCTTATTGGTATTTGCGATAATAAATTCAATTTCCTTTTTTAGCTCCGCTATTCTCGAATCTATGTTCTCAATATTGTTGTATTCTGAATTTTTTCTTAATTTTAGTTCATTTATCGTGTTATTAAATTCATCTACTTCCATTTGATTCTTTTTCTTATAATGAAGTACAAGCTTTTCATAAAGCTCAGCCAGGCTGCCCACCAGGTAATTTAAGGCTTTCTGCCCGATTTTCGGGTTGGATGTTTCATAAGCAATCTTTATGGTTTCAGAAGCTCTGGGGATATAAGTTTCAAAACGAAAGGAATTAGGCAAATTTTTAAGACCGTCTTTTTTTAAATTCTGCAATATTTTCCCATCAAAAGTTCCGGTATTGATCATTGCAGAAATATTTGCCGCGGAATCAATGTGTGTGATTTTCCCCTGTTTACTAATCGATAGGTTTCCGGGCCTTATAGTCATTTCAACTCTATAAACCTTATTCGCATTGATGGAAATAATTGCAACTATAACAGCAAAAACGAAAGTACCGGCCAGAGTAATATATTTCCATTTCCAAATGACTCTTAAAATGTCGGCCAAATCAAAAACGTCATCCTGGCCGGCTTTATTTGAGGTAGACATAATATTTCAATTCCCTTCTCAGAAAATAATGAGTTTTTACGCCCTTT
This sequence comes from Bacteroidota bacterium, assembly GCA_024276745.1. Taxonomy (GTDB): domain Bacteria; phylum Bacteroidota; class Bacteroidia; order Chitinophagales; family S012-47; genus JAJRWN01. The sequence continues at coordinate 5,110 of JAJRWN010000123.1, read as the reverse complement.
CAGCCAATTAGGCAGACTGCCGTATTAGGTAGCTGTTCTCCACACAGGGATTTCATTCTTTCTTGCAATTTTTGCAGGAACCCCGTAAGCGACCAAGTCATCAGCAACATCTTTTACAACAACAGACCCCATACCCACCATCACATTTTTTCCTAGTTTAGTGCCGTTGCGAATACATGAACAAAGTGCCAGTTCACAAAAATCACCGATAACACAACTTCCTGCAATAAAGCATTGACCACCTATCTGGCAGTGCTTACCGACAATGCCGTTATGTCCAATATGTGCATATCGGTTTATTTTGGTGCCACGGCCAATAATAGTATTGCTGAAAGTTCCCCTGTCAATATTTACATGCGCATGGACATCTACTTCATCTTCAATAACGACACCGCCGAATTGCGGAAATTTTATCAGCTCCCCTTTAGCATTTCTCTCATAGGCAAATGCATCTTCAACACCAATAGTTGCGCCGGAATAAATCGTGACGTTTCTCCCAATGGTAACATTCGAATAAATAAAAACATTGCCATGGATAATTGATCCTGCACCAATCTTGCAAGCACCGATATAACAGTGGGGACCAATATAAACTTGAGGATGTATGACTGCCCTCTCACTAATTATAGCAGAAGATGAGACACAAAATTCTTTTGGGGTAGTGAAATTGCTTTTAATTATTTCAATAAATGCCAAACGAGGATTTTGAACCAAAATCAGGGTTTTATTCTTATAATCTTTTTCTGAAAAATGTATTTCGCGAGAACATATAATGACCCCGGCATTAGAAGCCTTGATAGTTTTCAGAGCTTTTTCATCTTTATTTGAACAAAACGTAAATGCATATGCATTCGATGTGTCTATCGGTGCGGGATAAGATACGCACCGATCTTTGAGTCCTAAAATCTTTAACGGATCAGAGACAGAGACAATCAATTCATCTACTCTATATTCTTTCTCCATAATAAGGCTCCCTTGTATGTTGCCAACCCCTATTATCTTGTAGCTTAGATTTTTTTCTTTTTATTGAGATGCATACTAATAGGAACTTATGCTCTAATCATTTATGAGATTACGTAAAGCAGCGGTTCCTTGCTTGTGGTTATAGGTATTGTGCCATAGCAGGCAATAGATTCCGGAAATTTTTTTAATATTTTCTTTAATGGAAGTAAGCAGGTTAGCTTTGATCTCGAAACCGTCTGCATTATTATACTTTTTAGAAAATAAAGAGGTATCCATTGCAATCAAAGGAATTTCTTTCAAATTCAGCCGTCTTCCCGCGCGGGCGTCAAAAACGTAAAAAGGCATACATATTCCACAGCGGAATCCGGGTATCTCTGCGTATCCAACCGAGCTGTCGTGAGTCAGCCCGGCCTGTTCATAGAGACACCACGTGTCCGGCGCCTTCCACTGTAAATAGTGCTGACGTCCACCATAATCGCAGTATCCCAGCACTTTATCAAGTTTTTCTTTTTGGCAAAAAAGTTTTTCAGGAGATAGATATGAACCGAGTCCTGGATGTAGCCCTATATCGTGTCCTCTTTTAAGTATATTTTCGATAACGTTGACAACATCCCTGCTCGTAACTTCGTATCGTTTGTCCCTAGATTCCGTATCCTCAGCCATGAAATAGAAGCAACCGGTACCGCCAAGCTGCTCGCTGATATCCATCAATTCATCATAACTATCGTAAGGATCTTTACAGTATCCCAGTCTTGTCTTCATCAGGCCGGTCAGATGGTTTATTGCTTTCCATGGCCGCTGATATTTGATCGCCAGGGAAGCTCCGATTCTAAGCTCTCTGGGTATCGTACCATATTTTCTAACCTGATCGACATCATGTGTCAGCCGAATTTGATACGTTTTCTTTTTACGCCTTGCCTGCGGCACTAATGTAATTATCCAGTTCCAAATAAGTTCAGCATATTCATTCACAAGGGGCCGGTGATGAAACCCTTCTTTGTAGGCAAGGCTATCTCTTAAAGGAAACCTTCCGTGCTGGTCAGTCCGTTGGCTGACAATTTCTTCATATCGCGTAAGCATAAAAAAAGCAGAAGCAATGAAATCGGCATTTGTGGTCATGACATTATCCTGATGCTTGACATATAATTGCTTCTTTCCCCCACTCGCAAATAAAACAGGCAGCTTGGAGTCACAGATAAAACAATGGCTAGCCGTCGGAACTTCAGCGTCAAACCATAAAATCGGGCCTATAGGTAAAGAATTACTGGACAGATATTTACCCTCGCTAAAAAAATCTGATGGAATAATATGAATCGTTGCTTTATCTGGACTGCCTTGTTGGGCCAGAGAACCACCATAAACAAATTGGATGGGGATACCTTCCCTGATTTCGAGAACCTCTTTCAAAAGTATATTGTAGCTATATCGGATGTGGTTCTCAAAAGGCTTGCAGGATACATCAATACAAATGTCTAAATCAGTATGCATTCTTTTCTCATCAATACACATAGAATCTAATATGATCCGACATCAGAAAAACACTGTTTTCTTCTAAAAAATTAATACTTTTTGTCACCTCGGATCCATTTAAAAAGACGTGCGGGTCGACTGTAATATGCTTTTTTCATCATTATCCGCGCTGAGGAACTGAAGCTAATTTTGGATCTATCAACTTGATTATTTCCTCGTTTACCCGGAAAATCTCAGACGGTCTCATCCCTTGTTATTCTTTTACCCAGGAGGCGAAATATTTCCTGAACATCAATTTCTTTCAAAAGTATCAAAGCTCCCAAATAAATCACGATCCCAAAACAGACTTTCACTATCAGATTTACTATGGTTGGAAAATCCAACAACTTGCCTGAAGCCATCACGAACGCGCTCATAATCGCGGTAGCCATCACAATTCTTTTTATAGGACCCCAGGGAACAATCCATGGCAGTTTACGATTGGCGTCGGCCCAGGCCACCAAAAAATAAAAAATATACGAAATAAGAGTTGTAATCGCGGCACCTATAAATCCGTACAACGGAACAGCATATAAATTTAGCCCCACGTTCAGAAGACCACTGGCAGATAAGATAAGCGTATCTATATGCGTAGTTCGGAAAAGGTTATTTTTTTGCGCTACATATTGCAGCAAGCCCCAAAAAAATAAGCTAAACGAAACATACGGAAATACCACCCCTCCCCGAATATAGTCTTCACCTGAAACAACTCTTACAAGGTCATAGCCAATCAGGCTCAGTCCAGCGGCCATGGGCAGACAAATCATAATATATACTCGCGTCAGCGAACTGATTAGTCGTTGCGTCTCGTGAATCCCTTTCTGATCGAAGACATTAAAAATTCTAGGCGTAGCTGCGACGATCATCATGGAAAAAATAATATGGATGGCCGCAGAGACTAAATTGTATGACAAAGAATACAGCCCGACTTCGCTGGCACCTCGAAAATATTGAATTATAAATCGATCTGAAGACGAAAACATCCATACGCTGCCTGAAGACAATAACAGGGGAAGTCCAAATTTTATGTAGTTTCTTGCAAATCGAAAAAAAACCCGAAAGTTTTTCAACTTACAATACTTAACATATTTTAGAAATAGTACAATATTAAGCGGCAGCAGTATACCAATCATGCCCCAGATTATTTTTTCAACTTCTATCCCAGCGGCAAGAAGCAATAGCAACCCGAGCAGGAATCCCCCTACCCTGTTTGTTATAATTAATTTGCTATATAATTTGACTTTATAGTCGGCCCGCAAAATTTGCGTAAAAAGATTAAAAAAGGAACCCAATGGACAGATGGCAACCAGCAGTAAAAACAATCTATAATGCAGTCCGAGTTTGTAGGATAGTGGCTTTGCCAGGATGAATACAAATATTACACCTATACAATTGATCAATAATAAAATTAAGAGAAGTGTGGAAAAATAATTGCCTAAATTATCTTCTTCTCTTTCAATGGAATAAAATCTGAGTGCCGATTGCCCTATCCACTTGCTTACAAAGAGATAAAGTAAATTGAGTGTCGAGACAAAGAGTACATATTTGGCATATTCACTGGGTGCGAACAGTCTTGAATATACTGCCATGCTGGCAAATCCAAGTACTATTCCCACAATTCTCACCGGAGAATAATAAAGGACATCTTTCAATGTCGCAGCTAAATCACTCATTGCATATTGTGGACGGTAATATGTAGAACCGACAGTAGCCGGCAATCAAATTTCCCGATTGATCCATGTTATTGTGACGTTCTTACAACTGATATTCTTATTTGTTTAGCGCCAGCCTGATAAGATCTCGACCGCAGTCTATCGCATGCATACGCCGGCTCATTTTTCTGACCTGAAAATAGGGAACCTGTTTGGCTCCGAAAGCACGGAAAAAACGCTCAATGGATTCTATCATTGAGCCCCTGTAATCAAAGACCTTAGTGACCCTAGAGGCGAATTGGATAGCCTCCCATACTAACAAACTGCCTGCTCCGCTGTTTCGCAATGCGGGATCAGCGCCCCCCATTAGATAATACCCCGTATGTTTATCCCAGATGAAATACAATACCCCATGTATCCTATTCTTGGCATCTTGAGCAAAAAACAGCCGTCCGGCATTATGTTTACAGCACGCATCATCTAACCGGTAAAGCAGTTCTTCGGTGTGAGGCAAGGGTTTTCCCTGCCGCTTATATGTTAACGAATGTATCTCTATGAATTTTTGGAACCCGAGGTCACTACGAATGCTTAATTTCTTTTTAGCTTTACGAATATCGGTCTTGATATTTTCCCGGAAACCACTCCAGATACAATCGAGATCAGTTAGATCTTCTATCCGGTATGTGTACAACGTCGTAAAGCTAAATCCTGACCAAAAAAAAGGAAGCATGTTTGTGACCGAGGGCGAAAACGCCTGCCTGAACAGGTCGAACCGGGGCAATTTATTGATAAGTTCATTTAATATTTTTTTTTGATGGCTAAGTTGCTTAGTGTACTTAGCTTTAGACTGAATAAACCAAGGCCCGAGAGTTTGGGTCAGTGGTGGGCTCAACAAATAAGTAAGACCGTATCGCTTTTTTAACACATAAGGCATCCTGGCAACCACATTCTTGCCTCTATTGACGGTAATTGCATCCCATTGACCC
>JAJRWN010000122.1 GCA_024276745.1 Bacteroidota bacterium | reverse complement strand
GAGGTGTGGTTGAAAAATGCTCATTTTGTATTCAACGCATCCAGGATAGCAAACTGAAAGCAAAAATGGAAAACAGAGATATTATTGATGGAGAGCTAAAATCTGCCTGCATGCAATCGTGCCCCACCAAGGCCATTGTTTTTGGTGATTTAAATAATAAAGAAAGTCAGGTATCGAAGTTATTTGAAAATGAAAGAAACTATCATTTACTCGAAGAACTTCATGCACTACCCTCGGTAGGTTACCTGACCAAAGTTAGAAACACAGAAGATAAAGCATTATCCTAAAACCAAGTTATAAACCTATTGCACTATGTATAACAAAGCAATAAGAGGCCCTCTAGTATTAGGCAACAAAAACATCGGACAAATTACCTCCGAAGTTCTTTCACCCATGGAGCGCAAACTACCTGTATGGTGGTATATTGCATTAACAATAAGTTTGTCAGCGCTTACATTTGGCGCATGGGCAGCATACCGAACCATTGCCTTTGGCATTGGTGAATGGGGTGTAAATAATACCGCAGGATGGGGATGGGGCATTATCAATTTTGTTTGGTGGATAGGTATTGGACATGCCGGTACCGCATTTTCCATCTTCTTGTTGGTCTTGCGTCAAAAATGGAGAACTTCCATTAACCGGTCGGCCGAAGCAATGACCGTTTTTGCCATTCTTTGTGCCAGTATGTATCCACTGCTTCACTTAGGTCGTATCTGGCTATTTTTCTACATCCTACCCTATCCAAACTTCAGAGGTCCACTTTGGATAAACTTCAACTCACCCTTGTTTTGGGATGTTGTAGCCATAAGTACTTATGTATTTGCTTCAGCTACTTTTTGGTATGTAGGCATGCTGCCTGATTTTGCTATCATTAGAGAAAGGGCTAGTTCAAAAATAAAAAAAGTGGTCTATAGTATATTAAGTTTTGGTTGGAATGGCTCGGCAAAAACCTGGTTTCACTTCGAAAACTTAAGCTTAGTATTAGCCGGTATTACTGCTGCTTTAGTGGTTTCGGTACACTCTATTGTTGCCATGGACTTTGCCACTGCCGTAGAGCCGGGATGGCATACCACTATCTTTCCACCCTATTTTGTGGTAGGTGCTATTTTTTCAGGCTTTGCCATGGTACTTACTTTAGTAATCATTATGAGGCAAGTCTTTAATCTAAAAGATTTTATTACCGATTCGCATATCAATGCCATCACCAAAATCCTGATATTTATTTCACTCATCATGGCAACAGGTTATGCTACCGAAATATTTATATCGTGGTATTCGGGCAATCAATATGAAATGTTTACCTTTTTTCACAACAGGATAAATGGCGACTACCGTTGGGCCTATTGGATTATGGTTACTTGCAATGCTTTCATACCACAGCTTTTCTGGTTTAAGAAAGTTCGTAGCAACATCGCTATCGTTTTCGTTATCGCCTTGTTGATTAATTTGGGTATGTGGTTTGAAAGATTTGTAATTGTGGTTACATCCTTAACCAAAGATTTTATGCCGGCCAACTGGCATTCATATCATCCAACGATAGTTGAGATTGGTATTTTTATCGGAACACTTGGATTTTTTGTAACAGGTATTTTAATTTTCTTCCGTTTCTTCCCGGTTATCGCTATTCACGAAATAAAGGGAGTAAACAATATTGGAGAAGAATCAAATCATTGAGGAGGTATTTAAATGAGTCAATCAATCATTGTAGGAATCTTTGACGAAGAAAACACTTTGTTAACAGGTATCCATAAGCTTCAGGAAGAAGGATTTAAAGTATTGGATGTGATATCACCGTATCCGGTACACGGGGTATTTAAAGCCTTAAAAACCAAATCCAATATTCCTTTATTAGGTTTTCTATACGGACTGTCAGCTTTCTTTTTAACATGGTATTTTCTATACTGGGCAAATGTGATTAGCTATCCGCTTACTTTTGGTGGCAAACCGCATAATGCAACACCTTCATTTATCATCATCATTTTTGTTATGGTGATTAATCTGACCGGTTTTTTATCTTTTATAACATTATTAGGAAAAACAAAGATGTATCCGGGCAAAAAAGTCAAGCTGGCCGATATCCGGGGACTTGACGATAAGTTTGTAGTAGTTGTTGAGAAAGATAAAGAAATGACTTATGATAAGCTGGATATTGTAAAAAACCTGATGACGGAAAGCGGTGCATCCGAAGTAAATGAAAAAACTGTTTAACTAATCATTAATTATTTAAACCGAATGATAATGTTCAGAAATAAGAATAATTGGCTGCTATTAATACTGACAATGGCAGGGATAATAAGTCTGAATGCTTGTTCACACGATCGAAATTCTCCGGGATTTGATTATTTCCCTGACATGAAATATTCTGAAGCACTAAATCCAAACGGGTCATCGGATATCACCGGAAACGGAGCTTCCATGATGATGCCGGTAAAAGGGACCATTCCCCGGGGTATTGTTCCTTATCCTTATCCAAAAACAGATGAAGGAATGACCAAAGCAGGTGAAAATTTGCATAACCCGCTTGACTCTACTGAAGCCAATATTGAAAGAGGAAAAACCGAATATGAAATTTATTGCGGTTTATGTCATGGAAATGATGGAGAAGGAGACGGAATACTGATTACCAATGAAAAATATCCCTCTTCCCCACCCGCTCTTACAGGAGAAGATATTTTAGAAAGACCCGATGGAGAAATTTATCATGTCATTACCCTTGGTTCAGCAATCATGGGTGCTCATGCATCTCAAATAAGGCCACAAGACCGATGGGCTATCATTTTGTATATAAAAAATGTATTGGCTCAAACAAATGAATCTGATAAACCCGAATAAATCCATTATCATGGAAGAAAAATATATCTTAAAACCTCAGGTAAAATATTTATCGTTCGCAGCTATTGCTGTCGGAGTAATTTCCATTGCTATCGGCATACTTCAAACCCCTGCCAGAGCATGGACCAGCTATCTGATTGCTAACTATTATTTTATTTCCATAGGCATAGGAGCCATGTTCTTTCTTGCTATACAATCAATCTCTCAATCCGGTTGGTCTGCTGCATTTAAACGCATACCCGAAGCCATGGGTAGTTACCTGCCGGTAGCCGGTATCTTTATGCTGTTATTATATTTCGGATTTAAGTATTTGTATCCATGGGCTGATTCTAATTTAGTGAATGCTGATGAACTTATTAAACACAAATCGCCCTATATGAATGTCGGATTCTGGCTTCTGCGGGTTGTTTTGTTTTTTGGAATTTGGATGTTGCTTAACTTTTTAATCAGAAAAGAATCCTTGAAAGAAGATATTGAAGGAGGTTTTAAACATTTTAACCAAACAGAGTTTCTTTCCAAGATTTACATCTTTGTTATGGCTTTAACCTTTTCACTCGGTACTTTCGACTGGATTATGTCTATTGATATCAAATGGTTTAGCACAATCTATGCCGTTATGAACTTTATCTCCGGTTTTCATCATGCCGTAGCACTCATTGGGCTGGTCATTATCATTTTAAACAGAAAAGGTTATTTCAAAATGTTTAATGATAGTCATTTGTACGATTTCTCAAAATACCTATTCGTGCTGGCTATTATTTGGGGATATTTCTGGTTTTGTCAATATCTGTTGATGTGGTATGCCAATATTCCGGAAGAAACCATTTACTATATTCCAAGAGTGGAAGGTGTCTTTAAAGAGGTGTTTTTCTTAAGTGTTGCTCTTAATTTTGCCGTTCCATTTTTGGTTATGCTCTCTTTAAAAGCAAGAAGAAGCAAATTGGCCTATTCTATTGTAGCTATCTTGATGCTTATTGGTCTTTGGGTTGATTTATACACACAAGTTGTACCCGGTAGCATAGGTACTCTTCATATTGGATTTATCGAAATCGGTGCATTTATCGGCTTTGCCGGTTTGTTTGCTTTTCTCTTTTTATCCACTTTCAGCAAAGCTGCAAGCGTTCCGTTCAATCATCCTTATCTGAGCGAAAGTCTTGCCCATCATGAATAAATAAAACCTATCGTATATTCAAAGAGCCATCTTATTAAAGGTGGCTTTTTGATTTACTGCATTTAAGCATACGTATTTTACCCTGCATATCTTTTTTGAATTCAATCTTAGTCCAAACTTCAGGCTTAATACATGCTTTGATGATATCTATATCTATCACCGGCAACTCAAAATAACAATGGTTCGTATTGGCCAGTTGGGCTGCATGTTTTAATATCTCACGGTGAAAAAGCAAAGGGTCGTTTCCGGGTACAAATAAAGCCGGTTCAGGTTCATAATCCAATACATGCGAGGCCATACTGCTACGTTCACTATGATGAATATAAGGTGGATTACTAATCATGACATCGCATTTCGGACATATATCCCAAAAATATTCATGCAGCATATCACCTTTTAGAAATTGTATATCGCATTGATTGATTTTCGCATTCTCCCAGGCAATTGACAATGATGACTCACTAATATCTACGGCATAAACCTTGGCTGCCGGTAAATATTTTTTTAATGCAATGGCAATACATCCACTGCCTGTACCGAGATCTATAATAGAAAGTTTATGCTGAATTTTGCGCAAATCACGGATTATCCAATCCACCAATTCCTCTGTTTCGGGACGGGGAATCAGAACAGATGTATCTACTTTTAATTTACAATCATAAAATTGGGTGTATCCAATTATGTATTGAAGGGGTTCACCGGCTTCCAGCCTTTCCAGAATTCCGGGTAATTGCCTGATCAATTCATTACTTACTTTTTTATTGCTTTGCAGGCTTATGTCCCTGCTGCTTATACCAAATTTATCAATTAATAGAATTTTGGCAATTTGCCGGGACTCGCGAAGGCCATATAATGGTTCACAAACTTTAATAATTTCATCAAAAACCCATGGTAGATTATAGCTCATTTGCATGCCGGACGGATTAAAAAATCTAAATTTACAGCATAATGTCAATACCGCATACCGCATATATGAAACGATGCCTCGAACTAGCCAAACAAGGCAGTGGAACTACCGCTCCCAATCCAATGGTAGCTTGTGTAATTGTTTATCAAGATAAAATTATTGGAGAAGGATTTCATCAACATTATGGTGGCCGGCATGCCGAAGTAGAAGCCATATCCTCTGTTCCTGAGTATTATTCACCGGTATTGCATGCTGCCACATTATATGTCAATCTGGAACCTTGCAACTATTACGGAAAAACACCTCCTTGCAGTGATTTGATTATCGATAAAGGGATAAAAAAAGTAGTTGTTGCAGGACTTGATCCCAATCCGAAAGTTGCCGGTTCAGGTATCAAACATTTAGAAGCAGCCGGCATAGTTGTCGAGCAAGGTATTTTAGAAAAAGAAGCCCGTCAATTAAACAAACGTTTTTATACTTTTCATGAAAAGCAAAGGCCTTATATTATACTCAAATGGGCTGAATCGGCCGATGGATTTATAGGTCGGGAAGACAAAGCCATACCATTATCAAATGCACATGCGCAGCGTCTTGTTCATAAGTGGCGCAGCGAAGAACAAGCCATACTAATCGGATATAATACCGCCCTGATTGACAATCCTAAACTGACTTTAAGGCTTTGGCGCGGCATTCATCCTGTTCGCATACTCGTTGACCGGAACTTATCCTTAAATCATGACCTGAATATTTTTAAACTAAGCGGAAAGCTTATTGTTTTTTCTGAAAAAACAGGTACTAATACGGATAAGCTAACATACCGGAAAATTGATTTTTCTCAAAATATTGAAAATCAAATACTCAAAATACTGTACCACGAAGGTATTCTATCGGTATTGATAGAAGGTGGTGCCAAAACGCTCCAAGGTTTTATCCGTGCAGGATTATGGGACGAAGCAAGAGTGTTTACTACCGCAATTACCTTAAAAAAAGGTATTAAAGCACCGGAACTAAACAATCATACAGAAAGCATTCTTATGGATATTTCAGGAGATTCCCTAAGCTTTTATATTCATTCCTTATGATCTACCTAGTCCTGTCTATATTATGCTCAACAGGCATTATTCTGCTTTTCAAAGTATTTGAGAAATGGGATGTAAATATCACGGTTGTCATAACGATTAATTATATGGTATGTGTTATTGTCGGTATGTTTGCCGGCCTATCATCGGGCGATCTTCAAAACGGACAGATAAGCATCTCATGGCTTTGGTTGGCGGCCGTTTTAGGAGTTCTTTTTATCATCGGTTTCATTTGGATGAATCAAACCGTAAGGCATAGTGGTGTTACGGTAGCCACCGTTGCCAGCAAAACTTCTTTTATCATTTCCGCTACCGGTTCATTCCTGATTTTCAGTGATATTGTAAACTGGCAAAAAATACTTGCTCTTGTATTGGCCATTCCGGGGGTTTATCTGGTCACCTTAAAAGATCAGTCTATTCATCTCAACAAAAGGGATTTAAAATTCCCATTGGCCGTATTGTTAAGTAGCGGTCTTATCGAGATTTTATTAAAACTAGCTCAATCAAGCTATGTAGCCGAATCCGATTATCATATTTTCCTGATTACTTTATTTGCATCGGCAGCAGTCACAGGTATAGTCATGCAATTGCTGAGACCCGGCAAATTCAGTAAAGTACATATTAGAAAAGAAATTTGGGCCGGTTTGCTGTTGGGTATTCCCAATTACGGATCCATTTATTTCCTGGTCAAAGTATTGAATCAGAAAAACTGGGAAGCCTCATTTATTTATCCGATCAATAATACCGGTATTGTGATATTATCGGGATTACTGGCGATGATCTTTTTTAAAGAAAGAATGAGCCGGCTCAATGTATGGGGATTAATACTTGCATTAATTGCCATTATCCTGATATCTTTGGGTGAATATGCCTGAAGTGTTTTCATATAAAACCATTGACAGCGAATCGCAAGGGCTGTTTAAAGCCAAAGGCAGTAAATTTTTAGCCTATGCAAAGGCTGTTTACAAGGAAGAAAATGCAAAGATTTTTATTAAAAAAACAAGCATGCTTCACCATAAAGCCCGGCATGTATGCTATGCTTATCGTATAGGTCTCGATGGAAATCTATTTAGAACCCATGATGCAGGAGAACCATCTGGAACAGCCGGTCTGCCGATTTTGGGACAAATAAGAGCCTTTGGTCTGAACAATATCATCGTTGTGGTAGTGCGTTATTTTGGAGGAAGCAAACTGGGTATTGGCGGTTTGATTCAAGCCTACCGTGAAGCTACAGAAGATGCATTAAACAAGGCTAAAATAATTAATCAGGATGTACAAAGATTTTATAAACTCAGCTTTCCCTATACCCGTATGAACAGTATAATGTCTGTTTTGAAACATTTTAACGCTCACTTTAACCATCAAAATTTTGAAGAAATTTGTGTATTGGAATTCTCCGTACCCTTGCTTCATGCACTTGCTTTGGAAAAACGACTAAACAATCTTCAAGATGTAGAACTTGAAATAATAGAAGATCGCTGATGAAACACCTTACTATAAGCTTTATGATAATGGTTTCGCTTTTTAGCAGCCATTCGCTGTATGCCCAAAGCTCATTCCCGGCCGAAAGCGGAATGAAAGGAATATATGATGCAGGCACTATTTCCGGTAGCGATACCCTCAAAGCAGTGCTTGATTTTATAAAGCAAAATGCATCGCAAATTAGAGCATATCCTGACGGCTTGAAACTAAACTATTACAGCCAAAGCCCCTATACCAAGCATTATCAGTTTAGCCAAACTTTTGCCGGTATTGAATTGTCGAATGCTTCAGCGGTTGTCAATATAAATCAAATGGGTAAGGTCACTTCTTTTTTCATTCACTTAATCAATACGGCTAACTGGCATCAATCTACCCTGGTATCTGCTGCTGAGCAATTCCCGGTACAAGCTGCACTCCAAAAACTTTCGACCGGAAGATTTAAAAACAAGCATATATCCTTGGAAAGCAAAATAGTCATTATAAATCCGGATCATCCAAGTGTGGTTTTACAGGTTACATACTTTGATTCTACTACATCTGCCTACCAATTGATAAGCATTGACAAGCATTTGGATTTGATTGAAAACCGAGATTTACATCGCTATTATTACGGAGATACTACAGTAAGTGCCAAAGTATTCATGCCCGATCCGCTTACAAGTGCCCACAAAGGATACGGTGGTTTATATGCAGATAATAATGATGCCAGCAATCTTTTGCTTAGTGCTGAACGTAAAACGGTAAGCATTACAGTAAAAAAGGATATAGATACCATGCGTTTGGAATCGCCCTATATAAAAATGGTTGATTTACAACCACCCTTTGCACGGCCGGCAGCCATAAAAAACGGAACTTTTGATTTCATCCGGTCTGAAAGTGGTTTTGAAGATGTAAATGCTTATTACCACTTGAATACAATGCATGACTATCTGGTTCAAAACCTTGGCTTCACCGGATTAGCCGGTTTTCAGGTTCAGGTTGATGCACATGGCGATGTAGCCGACAATTCATATTTTGTAAACAATAGTCCTCCCAGGCTGATATTAGGAATTGGTGGGGTGGATGATGGAGAAGATGCCGATGTGATTATTCATGAGTATGGCCACGGCATAAGTTATAGTGCCAATGGCAACTATAATACCAGCTCGGAACGAGATGCTCTTGATGAAGCCTTTGGCGATTATCTCGCTGCTTCTTACTCCCGTTCAATAGATCCTTTTCATTGGAGTGATGTATTCAATTGGGACGGACATAACGAATATTGGAATGGACGAATCGTGAACAGCAATGCTCATTATCCTGATGATCTAGGCAGCAATATTTACCTGAATGGAGAAATATGGTCTTCGGTGATGATGGAAATATGGACAGACTTAGGTCGTGAAACCAGCGATAAACTTATGATAGAATCGCTGTACAGTTGGAGTGAAAATATGACTATGAAAGATGCCGCTATGCTGATTTTAAATGCCGATGCCGCTCAAAATAACGGAGCTCATTATGAAAATCTTTTTTTCCATTTTTATAACCGGGGTTTGCTCGATAATATACCCACCTCGATAAGCGGTACAGGTCCTTTTCTTCAGGATAAGGGAAAATTAATGCTCTATGTTGATCAGCAAGCCGGAAATGCCAATCTTGAAATTTTTGATTTACAAGGCAGATTAATACACCGTGAAACTGACTTTAGCGATAAAATTATGGAAATACCGAGAAGTTGGTTTAGTGCCAGTGGTATGTATATTGCCCGATTGCGTGTAGATAACAATACGGTGGTACAAAAATTCATTTATATTTTGCACTAACCATTAAGGGTGTTTAAACAAAAATTTCAAGATTGGCTCTGCAATTAGCAAAGCTGACATTAATTGGCCAATTGCCGGGTTTTAATTTTTTGCATCGATATTTTGCGCATACGCAAACTTTTGGGGGTTACTTCGAGATACTCATCTTCTTTGATATACTCCATAGCTTCTTCGAGTGAAAAATTGATTTTAGGTACAATTTTTACGCTGTCGTCAGAACCGGAAGCACGCATATTGGTAAGTTTTTTCCCCTTCAATACATTCACTTCAATATCACCGTTTCGTGTGGTTTCGCCAATCACCTGTCCTTTATAAACTTCTTCACCCGGATCTATAAAAAAGCGACCTCTGTCTTGCAAACGATCAATCGCGTAGGCTATCGATTTACCGGTGCCCATTGATATTAATGAACCGTTAAACCGGGTAGGAATACCCTGTTTAAATTGTTTATAAGAAATAAAGCGATGCGACATGACCGCTTGCCCGGCTGTTTGGGTTAACATATTATTTCTAAGACCGATAATACCTCTCGAAGGAATTTCAAATTCCAGATGTATTAAATCTCCTTTGGGTGCCATGATCAATAATTCACCCTTGCGCTGCGTGACCAATTCAATAGCTTTTCCGGAATACTCTTGTGGCAAATCAATAACTAAAGATTCGAAGGGTTCACATTTAACGCCTTCAATTTCCCGTATAATTACTTCCGGTTTTCCTACCTGCAATTCATAACCTTCACGTCTCATGGTTTCGATAAGCACACTCAAATGAAGAATACCTCTGCCAAAAACAATAAATTTATCTTCAGAATCTGTTTCTTTTACTTTTAGAGCCAGATTTTTTTCAGTTTCCTTCATCAGTCTGTTTCTCAAATGTCTTGAGGTTACATACTTGCCTTCCTTACCGAAAAACGGAGAATTATTAATGGTAAAAAGCATGCTCATGGTAGGCCTGTCTACCGAAATTCGGGCTAATGCTTCCGGATGTTCAAGATCGGCAAGCGTATCACCAATTTCAAAATCTTCCAAACCTACAATAGCACAAATATCACCACTCCGGGCAGTATCCACTTTCAAACGACCAAGTCCTTCAAAAACATAGAGCTCTTTTATTCTTGATTTTTTTTGCGTACCATCTGCTTTACAAAGCATATAGTCTTTTCCTGAGAATAAGTCGCCCCGGAAGATCCGGCCTATGGCAATCCGGCCTACAAAACTGGAATAATCAAGTGAAGTAATTTGCATTTGTGGATTTCCTTCCCGGTAAGGTGCTTCAGGAATTTCCTGCAATATCGTATCAAGCAATGCTCTGATATTATCGCTTGGGTTTTTCCAATCTTTGCTCATCCACCCCTGCTTTGCCGATCCAAACAATGTTTCAAATTCCAACTGATTTTCGCTGGCATCAAGATTAAACATCAGGTCAAGCACAGCTTCTTCTACCTCATCAGGCGTGCAATTCTCTTTATCTACTTTATTGATGACAACAATAGGTTTTAACCCAAGTGCAATGGCTTTGCCCAGGACAAAACGGGTTTGAGGCATCGTACCTTCAAAGGCATCAACTAGCAATAATACACCATCTGCCATTTTCAAAACCCGTTCTACTTCACCGCCAAAATCGGCATGACCGGGTGTATCTATGATGTTGATTTTTACATTATTGTATAAAACCGATACATTTTTTGAAAGTATTGTAATGCCTCTTTCTTTTTCCAGTTCATTAGTATCCAGAATCAAATCTCCCATATCTTTACGGCTGTCTATGGTATGACATTCCTGGATAATCCGGTCAACTAATGTGGTCTTTCCATGGTCAACATGGGCGATGATGGCAATATTTCTAATAGAATCCATTTTGAAAATTGAGCTGCAAAGGTAAGACCTTTCTCATTAAAGGCGGCTAAAATTAATCAAGGTGGTCAATATGTTTTGCTGATCAAGTTCAGACTATCTGCGTGTAGGGTGAGTACTTAATACAGGCAATGGTGATTTTTGAATAATCCTCCGGGCTGTTGATCCCAGAAACAACTCGGTAATCAAACTGTCTTTACTGGTCATTATAGTAATTAATGTAGCATTTGAATCCAATGCATGCTTTATAATGCCTCCTGCTACATCTTCTTTCCGTATAACTTTTATTCCACATAGGATTCCTTCTTTTTCTATACTTTGTGACAGTGCTTCAAGTTTAGATTGTAACTTATCTGCATTACTTAGCAATTCATCGCTGATTTCCGATACCGTTGTCAAACAAATTTCCATACCCAACGCTTTGGCCCATTCCATAGCTTTGGCAACTTTTTCATCCGTACCTTTATCAACATCAAGTGCCAATATCATTCTTTTCAGGTTTATCTTTTCGGGTATATTTCTTAAAGTAATCACCGGTACTTTTGATTTGTACACTACACGATATGCATTCGAACCCAAAAAATACCTTTCCAGATTCCCAATACCTCCCGAGCCCTGTGTTCCCATCACAATCAAATCTATTTTTTCTAAATCAGATACACTCAGGATTTCCTGATATATTTTTCCGTTTCTGATGATGACCTTTGTTTTTAATCCCCATAAACCCGGATGATCCGTTCTAAAATCATCAATACTTTGAGCCACTTCTTTTTCCAGTACATCGCTATAATCCAAAACTTTTTTAATCTTTGAATTGTATTTATAGGTCTCTATTACATGAATAACCACGATATCTGCATCAATCTGATGGCCTATAGCAGCTGCAAAGCGCAAAGCATCAAGAGAAGAATCTGAGAAATCAATGGGTACTAAAATTTTTTTCTTTGATGATAGCATTATGCTGCGTTTTGGTTTTTACTACATTTGACTTACAAAATTAAAAAAAAATATGGTGAGATTTATTCCGGATTCTGAATTAGTGCTTAATCAGGATGGAAGTGTTTATCATTTGGCACTTAAAGCCCAAGACATTGCCAATACCATTATCGTAGTTGGTGATCCGGCCCGCGTAGAAAGAATTTCTCGCCATTTCGATCAGATAGATTTAAAAAAAGAAAAAAGAGAATTTGTAACCCATACCGGTATTTTGAACCATCATAAACTTAGTGTAATATCAACCGGGATCGGTACCGATAATATTGATATTGTACTCAACGAGTTGGATGCATTGGTCAACGTAGATTTATCGAATCGAAAAGTAAAAGAAAATATAAAAAGCTTAAATATTATTAGAATAGGTACATCAGGTACCATACATACCGATATACCTGTTGATGCTTTTTTAATTGCTTCCTATGGTTTAGGATTAGATTTGTTGATGCATTATTATCGCTGGGAGGCCACCGATATCGAGATTGATATTCAAAAGCATCTGGATCTTCAGGTAGATTTTGCACAGTTTCCACTCAATCCGTATATCATACAATCTTCCGCTGAATTGTTTAACAAATTTGCTCCGGATACAGATTTTTATCAAGGAATTACAGCAACAAGTCCGGGATTTTTCGGCCCTCAGGGCAGAGTGGTCAGGGCTGCCTTGGCCGATCCTGGTATGGTTGATCGTTTAAGAACTTTTAGTTACCGTCAATTGCGGGTTACCAATTTTGAAATGGAAACAGCCGGAATTTATGGCTTGGGGCGTGTTTTGGGGCATCAATGTTTATCAATTAATGCCGTTATTGCCAATCGTGCCTCCAAAACATTTTCGAAAGATCCGCATAAAACAATCGACCGTTTGATTGAAAAGGTACTTGGTATTTTAACGAATTAATCAAGTAACTTAATTTTTTCAAGAAAAAAATCAAGCCCTTTTTGTTTCTCAGCATCAAGCCTGTAATGAATATTTTCTGAAAAGTAGCGAACGATATCAAACTTAAAATTATCATTTTCTTCTTTGGCGATCATGGTAACATTTTTCACCCCAAATTTTAATGCATCATTAAATTTTTTTAAAAATTTTACCGGTAATTTTTCCCGGCTTACCCATACGGCATACACAAAGGGTAAGCCCGAATATTTTTTCCAAAGCGTACCTAAATCATATTCATAAGGATACTTACCTTTCCTATTGATGGCACGATCGCCTATGATTAATCCGGCAGAATCGCCACTGATCAGATTTTCGTATCCGGGGATGCCTTGCAACAATATAGGATTGGATTTCACATACTCTTTCAACAATATTCTCAGCATATTGATCGATGTTCTCGATTGATAATCGAGATAGATAAAATCTACCTTATTTAAAGGACGACCGCTGAAAACACAGACCGATGCAACAGCTCCTTCTGAGGCGATACAAAAATCAGAGGCAATTTCATAGGATTTTAATTTGGGCAATATGGCCGTAGGTACCAATGCCAAATCCTGTTCTCCCTTTAAAAATTTATTATATCCCTCAGCCGGAATATCATAAGATAAATTTATTTCACGAGCAATTTTGGACTCCCTAAGTCCGTAGATAAATGGCTTTGCATTTAAATATGATACTACCGAAACGTTAAGTTTTTTCATTTATATGAGACGTGCTGTTTGACAAAATTAATTCGTATTTATTATTTCTATACCTCAATTTATATACACATAGATTTTGATGAGGAAATGTGTCCATTTGAGCAAGCGGGCGATTCAAAAAACTGCAAAGCAACACCCGCATAGCCCTTCCGTGTGTGCATACCAGTATTTTCTGTTCATTACTTTGTTCAAGCTGTTTAATAAATGCTTTCAACCTGCTTTGCAATTCGAGAGGTGTTTCACCTTCAGGTGCTCCTAATTCATATTCTTTATTTTTCCACGACTTTAAGTATTGTTGAAAAATAAGCTTAAGAGCATCGCTATTCTCTTTCCCTTCATAAATCCCCCAATCCATTTCATCAATCAATGCCGTTGATTCGCTGTTTAAGCCGTCATCCAGAAAATGCTGGATGCTTTGACGGGTTCTTATCAGTGAAGAGTAAAAGACTTTTTCAAATCCTTCGTTTTTATAGAACCGGTAAAAACTTTTGGCTTGTGCCCTTCCTTTTTCATTGATGGGCATATTAACTCCCCTGCCTTGAATAATTCCCTTTCTGTTAAAATCAGTTTCACCGTGTCTTACGAGAAATATTTCTTTTATAGCATGGGGCATATTCTTCATTATTTAAATAAAAAAGAATTTATCGATCATCTGTCATAAAACCACACCGGCTTTATTGTCAGAATAATCACGCAGTTCATGATAAAGAGAATCGCGTTCAACCGGAGAATGACCGCTTGATTTAATAAGGGCAACGATTTCGGAGGTATTCATCACCGGATGCTGTTCTTCGGCTCCGGCCATAGAATAGATTTTAGTGGTGTCATCAATGGTTCCATCCAAATCGTTTACGCCAAAATCTTGTAAAAGCTGAGCAGTTTCCCGTCCAATCATGGGCCAATAGGCTTTGATATGTGGAAAATTATCGAGATAAATTCTTGCCATGCTGAACATTTTGGCATCCTCTATCAAATTTACTTCATCAATGTCAGACATTTGGTTATCCCCATTTCTGAATTTCAAGGGAATAAAAGCATTGAAACCTCCTGTTTCGTCTTGTAACTGACGTAATGCTTCCATGTGGCTGATGCGATGTTTATAGGATTCGATATGTCCGTATAGAATCGTTGCATTGGATTTCATATCCAGTTGATGCACTGTCCGGTGTATGTCCAACCATTGATTTGCATTGCATTTATCAGCACAAATTTGTTTTCTAATTTCAGGATCAAATATTTCGGCACCACCTCCGGGTAGAGAATCCAATCCTTTTTCCTTCAGGTATGCCAGTCCTTCCCTGTAGCTTTTACCCGCTTTTCTAATCATGTATTCAAGTTCTACGGCTGTATAACCTTTGATATGTAAATCAGGGCGTTTTTCTTTGATTTTTGCCAATAAATTTCCAAAAAATTCAAGTCCCATTTTAGGATGCACTCCACCAACAATATGTACTTCAGTTTCGGCTTTACCGGTATAGGCATCAACCTGGGCCAACATTTCGGCTTCAGTCAATGTCCAGCCTTCGCTTTGTTTTTTTAGTTCGCGCGAATAGCTGCAAAATTTACAATCGAATACACAAATATTAGTGGGTTCAATATGGAAATTCCGATTGAAATAGGTCACTTTTCCATGTCTGGAAATTCTTATTCTATTAGCAATACTTCCTAAATAAGATACCGGAGCTTTCTCAAACAGAAGCAATGCATCCTTATCATTCAATCGATGACCACTCAATATTTTTTCACCGATTGATAAAATATCAGGGCTTAGTTTCCCTTGTCTTTGATTAAGAACCGAATGATGTTTTTTCAATACAAATATTTTTTGTGTCAAAGGTAAGCATTGCAGCGTTTAATCATGCAGTATGACCAATTTCTGCGTGCCTTCTTTTGCATTAGTTTGAAGTTTTACCATATAAATACCACTATCCAGATTCGAAATATTGATGCTGATTACCGGTTCCGTTTGATGGTCAAAACTTTGATATAAAACCTCACGGCCAAGCGCATCGAAAATATGCAATTCAAAATTGGCAGATGCTTCGATACCGGTTTTAATCCGGATCATGGTTTGAGCAGGATTTGGATAGATACTAAAAGGGATATCGCTTAAAGTCCGATTAATTCCAACATTTGACCCAACAGTAGCTGTGGCGGTTTTCGTACAGGTATCTGCGTCCGTAACGGTAACATGATAAGTTCCGGCACTCAGACCTGTGGCGGTTGCAGTGCTTTGATGCAGCGGATCATCCCATAAATAAGTATATGGAGGATTGCCTCCGATAACACCTACTGTGGCCGTACCGTTTGGCTGTCCTCCGGCCGGTGTGCTTGATGTATTGGCAACCATGCCTGCCGGTTGCGTAATTTTGATTGATTTTGTGATAAAGCAAGCATGATTATCTGTAATGGTTACATTATAAAACCCAGCGACAAGATTATTCCTATTTTGGGTTGTATCGCCATTGGCCCAGTGATAGCTAAAGGGTGGCGAACCACTTGTCATGCTTAAACGAATGGAACCCGTTGCCGTTCCTTTACATTTTACCGGTGTTTTACTGACAGACACTTGCGGTTGCTCATGTACCGTAATATAATTCGTTTGTACCAAGGAATCGCTTCCATAAACATTACTTATCAGCAATTTTACCGTGTAAACACCGGGGGTATTATAGCTTACATTCGGATTCTGACAAGTAGTGCAATCGGCATTTGCAGATCCCGAAAAGGTCCAATTCCAGCTATCCGGAAAATTGTTTGATAAATCAATAAAATGAATTGTTTCGCCTGCACAAAAATTCGTTTGATCGGCCGAAAAATTACTAAGCGGTGCAGCAGTAGGATGATCTGTAATTCTGATATTGTCGATATACAAATTATTTCCCCATCCTGATAAATTAAAAAAGCCGATAGCAATAACCGGTTGTCCGGCTAATGAACTGAGGTCGATAGAATCTTTTCGCCACTGGTTATTAGCCGGTGTAAATGCTGTTGCCTGATTAGGTGCCGTAGCCAAATCAGATCCGCCTTTATACCATAATGGGAAAAAGGTATTAGCACAATCGCTTGAATAGGATACAATAAGCGTATCGGAATAGAAATTATTATATTTTGCATAAGCTACATCAAACGTAAGATAAGGATGATTCAATCCGCTAAAGTTAAAAAGTGGGCTAACCAATCCATCCGTAGTTCCGCTTGGATCCGTGTTTTGATTAAAATTGTCGAACATGACAGATGCAGTGCTATTGCCAAAGCCTGAAACACCATTTATTCGCTCCCATTGCCTGTCACCTTCAGGATTGTAAATACTCCAGTCAAGTGATGGAAATTGAGTGTTTTCAAAACCTTCCTGATGAGGAATCGAACGGTTGGCACCGGTAATTTTGATATAGTTAGATTTAATCAATGAATCGCTTCCATATTGATTGGTAGCTACCAGTTTGACACTATAGGTATCGGGTGTATTGTAAACAACTTTAGGATTTTGTATGGAAGATACAGCAGGACTACCACCGGTAAATGTCCATTGCCATGTATTGGGACTATAAGCCGACTGATCGAAGAAGGAAACCGTATCGCCAATGCAAACTTGTGTAGCATTGCTGAAAAAATCGACTAGAGGAGGAACCGTAAGCGGGTCGCATGCCTGAGAAGTTGCAATAGTAGGTCTTAAATTATCGAGGGCATCACGCATTCTGTTTACCTGTCCCTGAGTAAATAAATTCATGCAGTTGTCATCGGTATAGTCCATATAGTTTTGAACCATATCGCCTGACCCGCAGCTTACATGCAATACCGGACAACCATAATTAGGGGCATCAGATTCGGGAGTATCGTTTACACCATCGTCAACACCACAAGGTCCATCCCCCCAAATATGCCGTAAGTTTAGCCAATGACCCACTTCGTGGGTAGCCGTTCTTCCAAAGTTTTTGGCACCACCGAAAGGATTAGCCGGAGGACGACCTACTGTTCGATAATCCAGCACAATACCATCGGTATTTGGTGACATACCGGGAAATTGAGCATAACCCAAAATACCCCCTCCCAGCTTACAAATCCAAATATTTAAATAATCTTTTGCCGGCCAAGCATTATGACCGCCCGAACTATTGAATTTTACATTATCATTTGTATTGAATTCTATGGTTTGAGTATAAGTTCTAGTAATGCCTGAAGTAGGCATATTATTGGGATCGCGCATCGCCAAACAAAACTCTATGTGTGGATCAGAAGCAATACTCTGATATTGAGCAGGTGTATGAATGGTATCGGCATTCAAGCGTCTGTAGTCCTCATTCAGTACATCCAATTGCGACATGAGTTGAGCGTTAGAAATATTTTGATTGGAGCCATGATAAACCACATGAAAAACGACCGGAATGGTGATAACACTCGTTTGTTCTGCGCCAGATTGGTTTTGCATATTGGCCAATCGTTGCAATACCAAATCGTCTATTTCTTGCATTTTTACTTTCAGTAAAGGATTTTCCTGTATGGCTTGCTGAAGATGTTGCATGGTACCGCAAGGCGGAGTTTGGCTAAAGGCAGGTAAAAAAATAAATGATAAGAGTAAAAATAAAACAGACTTAAATTTCATATAAACAAATATTTGTGTTTAATAAAGGTGAGTGCAAAAATAGGAATTGCCATTGATTAATAAATAATAAGTACATGTAAGTGCACAATCAATGACGTAGTGCTGACAAATAAGTGCGCCATCTTTCGAGTACCTGTTGCATGTCATCGGGTATTTCACTTGAAAATTCCATATATTTTCCTGTTTTGGGGTGTTCAAAGCCTAATAATCGTGCATGCAGTGCTTGCCGGGTCAATAATTTAAAATTATTTTCTACAAATTGTTTATAGCGGGTAAAGACCGTACCTTTTACAATTCGATCTCCTCCATAGGTTTTATCGCCAAATAGCGGATGGCCAATATATTTCATATGTACTCTAATTTGATGAGTTCGTCCGGTTTCGAGCCGGCATTCCACCAGACTTACATAACCCAAATCTTCAAGTACTTCATAATGAGTAAGAGCCGGTTTCCCAACATCTCCTTCAGGATATACCGTCATAATCTGGCGTTGCCGCTGATGACGTCCGATATGTCCTTCAATGCGTCCTTGTTCTTCATCGAAGCGCCCCCAAACAAGTGCCGTATATCTGCGATTGATAGAGCGTTTAAAAAATTGTTTTGCCAAATGAGCCAAAGTATATTCTTCTCTTGCTATTACCATCAAACCGCTGGTGTCTTTATCGAGCCGGTGTACCAGCCCCGGCCGCCCAATATTGTTTTCTGCTTCCGGAATTTGTCCGAAATGATATAATAAGGCATTGACCAAAGTACCGGAATGATTGCCGATTCCCGGATGAACGACCAAGCCCGGTGTTTTATTGATAACCACTAAATATTCATCTTCATACACTATGTCCAATGGAATATTTTCCGGTTCCAAACCAATTGACTGTGGTGGATGAGGAACAAATACCGATATTAAATCTCCGGGACGAACTTTATAATTCGATTTTACCGTTGCTCCGTTTACTTGTATGCTTCCGGCCTTTATCGCTTGTTGAATTCTGGAACGGCTGATTTGATAAAGCCGGGATAGCAAATATTTATCAATTCTAAGTGCTTGCTGTCCGGCATGAACCTGTATTTCTTCCTG
>JAJRWN010000121.1 GCA_024276745.1 Bacteroidota bacterium | reverse complement strand
CAACAAGTAAAGCCCGGTTATTTTCTTCAATTGACGGGCAGTGAAGCAAAAGAAACTTGCTATTATGATGCCTATGAAAAAGCAAAGACTAAGCCACTGCCTTATAATCTGGCTTGTGAAAAATTGGAATTTCTGATATCGGACGCAGTAAAAAAGCGCTTGGCTGCTGATGTAGCCCTCGGAGCTTTTCTTTCGGGAGGTATCGACAGCTCGGTGATCGTAGCCATGGCATCGCGCCACCGGCAAGACCTGCATACTTTTTCCATTGGTTTCAAGGATAGTTCCCACTTTGATGAAACAGCTTATGCCCGTGAAGTAGCGGAAAAGTTTCAAACACGGCATACTGCTTTTTCGGTAAGCCAGGCAGATGTAATCGGTCGATACCAAAAAGTGATGGACAATCTGAGTGAACCTTTTGCCGATTCATCGGCTTTGGTCGTAAATCTATTAAGTGAACTCACACGGGAGCAAGTAACTGTGGCTTTGTCGGGTGATGGTGGAGATGAGATTTTTGCAGGATATCACAAACACAAAGGCGAATGGCAGCTCAGGAATGCCGGTCTTCAAGCAAAGCTACTGGCCATGATGGGCCCTTTATGGGCTGTTTTACCCAAAGGAAGAGGAAACGGTTTGAGCAACAGAATCAGGCAGTTCGATCGTTTTGCTAAAGCTTACCATCTAAGTCCGGCAGAACGATATTGGCAATGGGCCGGTTTTACACAGGGTCATGAGCTACTGGAGATGCTTCATCCGAGTTTGAAGGAAAAATGGACTGATGAGGCCTTGTCTGTTAGTGGAACGGAAAATATCCTTTTTAAAGAAATATTGCAAAGTAATAGTCCGGCTACTTTTCAAGAGCTGCTTGAGGCAGACCGTCAAATGGTATTGCCTGGAGATATGCTGGTAAAAACCGATCGCATGTCAATGGCGCAGAGTTTGGAAGTGAGAGTGCCCTTATTGGATCACCGGATTGTGGATTTTGTAAAAACACTGTCTGTTGATTATTTGATAGATGGACAAGGACAGAAAAAAATATTGCGGGATAGTTTTCGTAAAATATTGCCGGCATCTTTGTATAACAGACCTAAACAAGGTTTTGAAGTACCGCTGCGCGCCTGGCTGCTCGGGCCATTACAGCAGCAATTTTTACGCTGGTCTGATTCCGGTTTATTGGAAGAACAAGGAATTTTTAATGCCGCTTATTTGCAGCAGATGATGAGAAAACTGCGCAGCTCCAATCCGGGTGATATGCATGCCCGTTTGTATGGTTTTTTGGTTTTTCAGGAGTGGTGGTTCAGGTATATGGCCGGGTAATGTGGCGGTAGGAAACCCGAAGCAATCTGTCCTTTGTTTTTCCCAATGGTTTTGAATCAATGAATTGAGATTGTTAAACACACCCCTTAATCCCCTTTCCGCTCGGTAAGCAGGCTCTCAAGAGGGGAAACGCTGTGCTGATAAATTTGTTCTTTGCTTACCACAATGGTTTTGAGTGGTTAAATTGAGAAGGCCTGCCCCGAAACCTCGGTGGCCTGCCCCGAAACCTCGTGGGCTTTACCACCCCATAATCCCCTCCTAAAAACAGGAGGGGAGTTGTAAGATTATTTTTCATAAAATAGACTTTTGGAAATAGGTTCTTCCAGAAAATAATAAGCTTTCTGATTATTCCGAACACTGCTCCCCTGTTTTTAGGGGAGCTGTCACGCAGTGACTGAGGGGTTTTCTTTCACACACCCCTAAATCTCCTTTCCTGAAAGATGCTCACATGATTTTCGGAAGTACTCGCTGTGGGATTTATTTATATCCTTTTATGAAAAAAACATCAACTCCCCCTACCTAACGGCAGGCAAGCTCTTGAGAGGGGTCGGGAGAGCTGACGTGCTAACTCAGGCAAAGCGAGTACCGGTCATTTTGCCTTTTATTGGTATCATTCCCAAATACTCGGAACGAGGGAGATCGAGCTAAGCAAACTTTTATTATAGGATATTGCCAAACATAAATAAAGCTATCGCTTTTAAAGGAGCCCAAAGCAATGAAACAATCATCACATTGATTGTATTTACAGAAAAAACATCAGTCAATTGATATATTATGCCAAAAGATGTATGTTTGCGATGTAGAAAAGTATGATATGGAAACTTTAAGGCAAAAATTTTATAGAAAATATACTCTGGTGCAAAATAATTTTGTAAGAAATTATATGAATAGCATTGACTGGAATAACCGGTTAATAGGCATTAAAGGGAGCAGAGGAATTGGGAAAACCACTTTAATACTTCAATATATTAAACAAAATTACACACCCGATAATATGGTTTTATATGTTAGCCTGGATGATTTATACTTTACAGCAAACAATCTGTATGACCTGGCTGATAATTTTTACAAAAAAGGTGGTGAATTATTAGCTATTGATGAAGTACACCGCTATCCCAATTGGGCAATTGAATTGAAAAATATTTTTGATGATATGCCTGATTTAAGGATAATATTTACCGGTTCATCCCTATTGCATTTACAAAAAGCCAAAGCTGACTTAAGCAGAAGAGCAGTAATGTATCACATGTCGGGCTTATCTTTCAGAGAATTTTTAATGTTTGAAAAAGAGGAGAAATTTACAAGCTATTCATTACCGGAAATGATCAAAAATCATTCTCAAATTGCCATAGAAATAGTGAAGCGAATAAAACCGTTAGCCTATTTCGAGAACTACTTAAATTACGGTTATTATCCGTTTTACAAAGAAAATTTAAATTCGTTTTATAGTAAACTTGATGAAATTATATTAACGGTATTAGAAATAGATATACCTCAGTATGCGCCTATTCAAACCGCCAATATCATTTATTTAAAAAAATTATTAGCCATTATCAGCCACTCCGTTCCATTTAAACCAAACCTAAAATCATTAAGCGAAAGAACAGGGATTAGTTTAAATACCATGAAAAGCTATTTAAAATTGCTAAACGATGCTGATTTATTACAAATGCTTTATGTTGAAGATAAAGGAATAAATAGTTTAAATAAACCCGAAAAAATATATTTGGATAATACTAATTTGATGAAAGCTTTAGTAGGAGAAAGCATGAATACTGGCAACATGAGAGAAACATTTTTTTACAATCAATTAAAAAGCAATCATAAAATAAATGCAGTAAAAAAAGCTGATTTTAAAGTGGATAATAAATATATTTTTGAGATAGGTGGGATAAACAAACAACAGAAGCAAATAAAAGCTTTCCAAGATGCTTTTATTGTAAAAGATGATATTGAAATTGGTTCAAATAATATCATTCCTTTGTGGTTGTTTGGTTTTATCTGTTAAAATATAAATACTAAATTACAGCAATATATATGCTTCCTAACAATATCTTTACTTTTATTCTGCACTTCGGGAGTCTCTTACAAAACCGATAGTACCGTAGCATTCTATTAAATCAAAGAACACATCCCTGCATGCCGTAAATCCGCGTGCTCCGAGTACCGGTCATTTTGCCTGTTAATTATACCGTCATTGCGACTGGGTGGAACGAAGTGGAAGCCCGAAGCAATCTGTCACTTGCTTACCCCGAAACCTCGCTGAACTGCTCTGCACAAGGAAAAAAAAAGCCTGTCATTGCTGACAGGCTTTTGGGTAACAAAAAAAGTTAATCAATAAATATTAAATCACTTTGACATTTATTGCGTTCAGGCCTTTTTTACCTTCTGTTAATTCAAATTCTACTTGGTCACCTTCCTTGATTTCATCAATCAAACCGGATACGTGCACGAAGTACTCTTTTTTTGAATCGTCTTCAATAATAAATCCAAAACCTTTGGAATCGTTGAAGAATTTTACTGTTCCTTTGTTCATAATAAATAATAAATAATTAATTAATGAGGCAAAAATACACTAAAATTTACTGGAAAGGATATCTTTTTAGGAAATAAAAATTTTATTAAACACAATAGATATATAATTGCCATTAATTAAAAGATAAGAAAAGCTATAAAAAACGGTTAAAAAGTGAATCCAATTCGCAGGGTCATCCGGTTATATTGTAGTACTTGTGTTCTTATACCGCTCCAGTCGTTGATCATCAAGGTAGCTCCTGAATGCAGAAATCCTGCACTAATTTGCCAGAAAACCTTTCGTGCCGTAAAAAAACGTGTTCCAATACCCAGGTTCAGGTAAGGACTTCCATGACCTGAAACAATTGGATTTGACCATAAAAATTCATAACCGGTATTAAAAAAATAGAAAGGAGTGATGGCTTTATGAAGTACAGTTCCTTCGAAATGTAAATAAAGCGGAATCATTAAGTTTGAGCCTGCACTGTAATTGTGAAGACCAATGCCTGCTCCCAAACCGACATAATGATTAAAATAATATCCGTAAATTGTTTCGAAACTAAAACCACTATAACTTGTTCTTCCCCAGTTACTCTCTCCGTTCCCTATTGCAAATCCAATGAGGTAGCTATTGAAAAAACCACTATCGCGCAATACCGGAATACCATGATATTTTACAGGTTTCAACATATCTTCTTTGCTGATATGGTCTATATCGTTCATGTTGAAGACCAATTGGCTTCCACCTATAACCTGAATAATGAGTGTTGAATCAGGTAGTATTTCAATAATTTGACCACGAATGATATTACCATTATCGAAATAGACAACATCTTCTACATAGGATTGTGCCATGGCAGGTAAAACGTTTAGTAGAAAAAGTAGTAAGATAATATAGCCCGGAAATCTTTTCATAGGGTATAAAGTTTATCGTCTAAAAGTACTGTAAGTAAACTTACAGATAATCTTCTTTGTTATACATCATACGGGGGAAATAAATTAAGAAACAGGTATTTCATCAGCTAATCATATTAGAACGGAACGATTTTTCTTTTTAATTATCCAGTACAAAATTTACCAATTATTATTTCTTAATGCATAGGCTTCACCCATATCAAATTCAAAATCAAAAGAGGAAATATAACTGTTTATACTTCCCAAAAGCTTTTCTATTTCATGGTAGATATTATCTAAACGATGATAGTAGGATTTAATTTTCAAATCTGATGAGTCGATATTGCGTTCTTTACACCAGATTTCGTAATTATTTGAAAACTGAAAGTCTTCCAATTCACGCAAAACAATACAGAAATTCAAAAGAGGATAATCGAGTTTAATATTATTAAATTCATCATCAAGATACAGCTCAAATTTTTTATCGTCTATCTGAAGTATTGTTTTAGGCATAAGCTGTTCATGGTCCAGGAAATCGGTTTTTGAGATTGCTACCGAAACATGATGTTTGATATAAAGCTTATTCAAAGCTTCTATATTTGGGAATTTACTTGTTTCCATATATAGCATTTGCGTAAAGGAGGGTGAAAAAGGGAATGTTTTAAATATTATTAATAAGTTTTAATCTGTTTTTTTCTCCAAAAGCATAAGAAAACGGATTATTTCATAATGCAATAACTTTATCATCGTTTTATCGACTAATAATCTTTTAATAAATCAGTCGTTTTATAAACAACGTTATTTATTTTAACAACGTCTTTACTTGTGTAAACTACTGTGTTTTAAAATTTAAAAGCTATGAAAAAGTATTCATTATTTACAAATTCTTTACTCATTTTGACAATTAGTTTATTATTCCAGTCCTGTCAGGATAAATGTACGGAGAATTATTCTTACACTATTTATCATCCGGTATATAAAAGTATGGAAGCAGTACGTGCAGATGTTCATTTTGATGCCGCAAAAGCTTTGGAAAACCCGGGTAAAATCTATGTACGTGATAATTTACTAATTGTGAATGAAGTAAACAAGGGGATGCATTTTTATAATATTGCTGATGCGACCAATCCTGTAGATATGGGTTTTTTAAATGTTCCCGGAAATATAGATATGGCGGTAGCCGGTAATTTTTTGTATGCCGACAGTTATTATGATTTGCTTGTTTTTGATTTAGGCAACACTTCTAATATTACAGAAGTAGGTCGTTTGGAAGATGTTTTTCCTCCCCGGGTTTATGGAAATGGTTTTCAATATTCTCCGGATAGTGGGGTGGTAGTGGACTGGATACCCGAAGTAGTTAATATTGAGCAAAATTGTCAGACAACACCTCCGGGTGTATTCTTTGGAGGAGGTGTAATGGTACTCGATAACAAT
Source organism: Bacteroidota bacterium (assembly GCA_024276745.1). GTDB lineage: Bacteria > Bacteroidota > Bacteroidia > Chitinophagales > S012-47 > JAJRWN01. Next base: position 1,084 of record JAJRWN010000121.1, on the reverse strand, counting down.
ATCAGCAGTACGGATGTTAAATCAAATGGAGGACGAAATGCAGCCACAGCCGGTATTGGTGGCTCCATGGCACGGTTTACGATAGCTTCCAATATGCTTTATGCTGTTGATAACAGTACTTTGCATCCGTTCTCGCTGAATAATCCGACTCATCCCGATAGTTTACCAAAGGTTGTGATTGGTTGGAATATCGAAACTTTATTCCCTTATAATAACAATCTGTTTATCGGCTCTCAAAATGGTATTTTTATTTATGATATCACTAACCCGGGTGTTCCTGTAGAATTAGGCGAATTCGGGCATTATGCCAGTTGCGATCCGGTAGTGGTATCGGGCAATACGGCTTACGTAACCTTACGGTCGGGTACTTTATGTAATGGCTACAGTAATCAATTGGATGTGTTGGATGTAAGTGAATTGACCAATCCTGTTTTATTAAAAACCTATCTTTTGCATAATCCTCACGGTCTGGGTATAGATAATAATACTTTGTTTGTTTGCGATGGGGATGCAGGTTTAAAAGTATTTGATGCTACCAATGATTTGAAGATTGATAAAAACCAATTGGACCGGATTAAAAATTTGGATACCTACGATGTCATTCCATTACCTTCAAGACAATTGTTGATTTTGTCAGCAAAAGATGGTATTTATTTTTATGATTACAGTAAACCTTCAAAATTGATTGAACAGGGTTATTTGCCGGTTCAATAATTTTTCTATTCAATTCATAGGGTAAATAAATATTCGGGATTATCCTAAATCAATATCCGGTATGGAGCTCATGATGATCGCCCCTTTGGGGCTCATGATGCCGCTCCTTTGGAGCTCATGATGCCGCTCCTTCGGGGCTAATGATGGTCGCCCCTTTGGGGCTCATGATGGTTGCTCCTTTTGGGCTCATGATGATCGCCCCTTTGGAGCTAATGATGATCATTCCCTGGGGAAGGAAAGGAATACGAAAATACGGATGAACCTAATTCACCGGAAAGAAGGATTTCACTAAACATATCAATAAGCCTCAAAGAGGCGATAAGCATAAGCTATCAGGCTCTGTGTGATAGCATTAATACCTATTTGCAAT
>JAJRWN010000120.1 GCA_024276745.1 Bacteroidota bacterium | reverse complement strand
TATCGAGATCTTCGGATATCCTGAATATTTGCTCCTCAATAAACGTATTTAATGCTTGTTCGTCTGAGTGGTTTCGTTTTGTTTTTTTCTTATAGTTGAAAAATAATTCTGAAGCTGATAATTGATTAAACAAATGCCGGACAATGTCCTGATCCAAATAGGCCAGTAATTTTTCGTTTTGTATAAGCTTCTCAAAATCAGCACTATTGACTAAAGCATTCACGGCCGGATTATTCAGAATGACAGTTGACGGTAGTTTATCAAAATCGTTAGGCAGATATTTAGATTCCTTGATAGAAGTGTCAATCTTTGAATAGACCGCTATCTCACGAAATAATATCAAAAGATAAAGCAACATGGTCATGGGTTGCAACATGCTGCGTTTAAGTTCAGTATTCAGTAAATCATTATTTTTTAGATTACCGCTTTTATAAGCATAAATAATCTGCATAACTTTTACACGTGCGCTTCTGCGACTCAGCATTTCAAAAAAACATTATAATTCAAAAACTCCGTTTCACCGGTTTACCATTTTTCTATCAATTCTCAATACGGGCATGCTTTAGATGCGTATGTCAAGGGCTTCATATATGCAAGGTATCTAATCAATTTCTGTGTTAATTCGTGGCAAATGTACAGCTTTATGATAAAAAAAGCATTTAAAAAATCAGGAATGAAGGACTGTTTAATATTCTTTGATTTTAATGAAATGAATGACGCTTAATTTTGTTTATACTTGCATCGAAAAGTTTTTGCCCTATTGAAAGATTTAAAATATCTGAACAAGTATCTTTGGAAGTATAAATGGCGTCTTCTGGCCGGCATTTTCTTTGTATCGGTAGCCAATATTTTTGGTGTAATACCTCCAATGGTTGTCCGTCATGCTTTTAATCTGATTAAAGACAATATTAATCTGTATCAATCTTTTTCAGGGCTTTCCGGTCAGCATGTTTTTTATACTTTATTTGTAAAAAGTATACTATATTTTTCTGCTTTAGTCATCATATTGGCTATATGCAAAGGCTTGTTTATGTTTTTTATGCGGCAAACCATTATCGTAATGTCGCGATTCATCGAATACGACCTGCGCAACGAAATGTATGCTCATTATCAATCGCTCGATCAGTCGTTTTATAAATCTCATAATACCGGTGATTTAATGTCGCGCGTTTCTGAAGATGTTTCGAGAGTAAGAATGTATCTCGGTCCGGGCATTATGTACACTATCAATACACTGGTATTGTTTATCATGGTTATTGCCGTAATGATTAATGTAAATGCAGAACTCACCTTTTATGTATTGACGCCTTTACCCATATTGGCAATTTCCATTTTTTATGTAATGAATATCATAAACCGGAAAAGCGAACGGATACAAAGACAATTATCGCGTTTAACCACTATGGCTCAGGAAGTATTCAGCGGAATAAGAGTAGTAAAAAGTTATGCAGCTGAAAAACGCTTTGGAAATCTCTTTGATTCAGAGAGTGATATATACAAGTCGCGTTCGCTTGATTTAAAAAGGGTAGAAGCTTTGTTTTTTCCCATTATCTTGTTGATGATTGGGTTCAGCACCTTGCTTACTATATACATTGGAGGCATTCAGGTGATGCAAGGCAAAATCAGTACGGGGAATATTGTAGAATTTATTATGTATGTGAGTATGCTTACCTGGCCGGTCACCTCATTAGGTTGGATAGCATCACTGGTACAGCGTGCTGCAGCATCACAGAAAAGAATCAATGAATTTTTGCAAACAAAATCGGCATTGACAGATGGCCACCTGCATAAAGACAAAGTTTTGGGCCATATTGAACTAAAAAATTTGTCGTTTACCTATCCTGAAACAGGGGTAAAAGCTATAAAAAATATTTCTTTCAAAATATCGAAAGGGCAAAAAGTGGCTATAGTAGGAAAGACAGGAAGTGGTAAATCTACACTGGCCGATTTAATTTTGAGAATGTATGATCCCGATGAGGGCTGTATTTTGCTCGACCATCAACCGTTGAGTGATTATCAATTATCGGGATTAAGGGCACATATTGCTTATGTACCGCAAGATGTATTTTTATTTTCCGATACCATTGCCCACAATATTGATTTCGGTACCCGGCAATCAGATGCAGATAGCATCAAAACAGCAGCCATACAAGCCGCTGTTGATGAAGAAATCATGCAATTACCCGAAGCATACCAAACCCGTTTAGGCGAGCGGGGTGTTACCCTTTCGGGCGGGCAAAAACAGCGAATTTCCATAGCCAGGGCATTTATTCAAAACCGGCAAATATTAATTCTGGACGATTGCCTGTCGGCATTGGATACACTTACCGAAGAACGAATACTTCATTATCTGAAAGAAGTATTATCAGATAAAACAGCTATCATTATTACCCACAGAATAGCATCTCCCACTACCTTTGATCAAATCCTCGTGCTGGATCAGGGTTGCCTGGTAGAACAAGGAACTCATGAAAGCCTGATGAAACAAAAAAGCTACTATTATAAACTCTATGAAAAACAAAAAATTGAAGAAAAACTTATCTGAGAATTTTATTTTTTTAATTTTACACTAATCGATCTGATATTAGCTATTTTCATTTAAATTTTATATAAGCGTGGAGCAAGATAGACAAAAAATGGAACCGGTTTTTTCAAAACGTGTAAGAGCCGGCAGAAGAAGGACCTATTTTTTTGATGTAAGAACTACCCGGTCAAACGATTACTACCTGACCATAACAGAAAGTAAAAAAATGCACGATCAGGATGGTTACGAACGCCATAAAATATTTCTCTACAAAGAAGATTTTAATAAATTTATGGATGCATTGAATGAAACGGTTGATAAAGTAAAAACCGATTTGCTTCCTGAATACGATTTTGATGAATTTTCTCACGAAGGAGAACATGAAAATCCTTATGCATTCAAAGAAAATCAAAAACCCGTTGATAAGCATAAAAACAACGAAAATGAGGAAATTAAGGAAGAAGTGAAAAACGAAAGTACAGAGCCAAATGTGGAGGAAAATATTGAGTTAGGTGGAGAACACAGGAAAGCTGAAGAAGATGAACCTCTAAAATTTGACTAATTAAAACCTGATAATCAGAGATAAATAAAGCCGGCTACATCCGGTTTTATTTATTTTATACAGCGGCCAAGCAAAGCTAAAACAAGGTTCTGCTCAAAATTATTAACCTAAAATTAACCTTGCAGCTAAGCACAATTAACATCTGATTGTTCATTTTGTACCAGCAAAGTAAAGCCAGCTATGTAGTAGCTTTAGAAAATTATTACTCATTTTTCTAAAACCTACATCATGCTTGAATACAAAAAATCAAACACAAAGCTATTTTTATTTATTTTTTCAATTATTTTCTTGTTTAGCATACAAAATCTTTCCGCACAAACAGAAGCATTCAGCCCATCAGGAACGCCTTTATTCAAGGTGTACACAAATTATCATTACGAGATGACACCGGGCGCAAGCAAACGTTCTGCATTTGAGTTGAAAAGGGTGTATTTTGGCTACAAGTATCAATTCAGTCCCGACTTTTCGGCAAGATTGAATATTGATGTTGGAGATAATAAAAGCAGTTCAGCCTACGCAGCATACATCAAATATGCCTATTTGAATTGGCAATCTACTCAATGGCTTGCTTTCTCGGTGGGAATGATTGAGATATGGCAACATAAAACCCAGGAAAGTTGGTGGGGTCACCGCTATGTTTACAAATCATTTCAAGATGAACACGGCATGAGCCATAGTGCTGATTTGGGGCTTAATGCCGATATAAAACTGCATGAAAAAGCACATCTTAACCTTACCGTTTCGAATGGCGAAGGTTATAAAAAGATACAAGACAATTTTGGTAAATTAAGATATTCGGCCGATTTGGAGCTTGAGCCTGTAAAAGGTTTATGGATAAAAATATATGCCGATCAGATGGGCAGTGGTGCCAGCATTGTAGATCCGGCCGATACCAGCAAAACCATTGCATTGCTAACTCAACAATCATTAAGTACCTTTGCCGGATACCGCAAAAAAGGAGCTTATAGTATCGGTATTGAATACGATTTACAAAACAAGCATGCCAATATGCCGCAAGAAAACATGACCGGATTTTCCTTTTTTGGAAGCTATAATTTGAATAGCACCTGGGAATTGTTTGGCCGCTTCGATATACTGCAATCCAATACAATTACCGGGCAAACTGAATCGTGGAATATAAAAAATGATGGAAACCTGATAATGGCCGGAGTTCAATATCAACCGGTAAAAGGGGTTAGCATGGCTTTGAATTACAGAATGTGGAATTACACAAAAGCTTCATTAACCGATAAATCAGGCGTTTATATCAACTTTGAATACAAGCTTTAATAATTACTAAATACAAATCAAAACAGAATGAAAACATTAAAAATCTTATTTGCTATAGCAATAGCAACCAGTATTGCTTCCTGTGGCAGCAATGAATCGAATGACAGCAATGGAGGTGAAGAAGCCTTAAGCGGTACCATCATGATTGATGGCAGTTCTACAGTATATCCGATAAGCGAAGCTGTAGCTGAAGAATTCCGTGCAGAAGCCCCCGATGTTAAAGTAACCATTGGTTCATCGGGAAGTGGAGCTGGTTTTAAAAAATTTGCCCGTGGAGAAACCGATATTTCAGATGCATCGAGAGCTATTAAAGAATCGGAAGTAGCCGCATGTAAAGAAGCAGGTATTGATTTTACCGAAATCACCGTAGCTTATGATGGACTTGCTGTTTTTGTCAATAAAGACAATGATTGGTTAAGCACAATTACTGTAGCCGATTTGAAAAAATTATGGGAACCCGAAGCTGAAGATGTGATTACCCGTTGGAATCAACTCAATCCGGAATGGCCCGATGCCGAAATTCATTTATTCGGGCCAAGTACCGCCCACGGAACCTATGACTATTTCACCGAAGAAATTATGGGTGAAAGCGGATCAAGCCGAAGCGATTATACCGCTTGTGCCGATTATAATGTTATGGTTCAGGGAGTATCGACCGACAAATACGCCCTTGGTTATGTAGGGCTTGCATTTGTAGAGTCAAATGCCGATGCTTTAAAAATTGTGGCTGTTGATAATGGAAATGGTCCGGTATTGCCCAGCAAAGAAACGGTATCGCAAGGTACTTATACACCTTTAGGCCGTTCTTTGTATATGTATGTAAAAAACGAATCGATGAAAAGACCGGAAGTAAAAGCTTTTGTAAACTTTTATCTCAATAATGCTGCTGAGTTAGCTGAAGATGTAGGTTATATAAAATTACCTGCCGAAATGTACAAACAGCAAATAGAGCAATTAAATGCTCAATAAATGATATTAAAAAATTGAAGGGCCATCAGAAAACAATACTTTCTGTTTGGCCCTTATTTTTATTTTTAACATAGTGAAGAAAGAATTTTTTATTAGACAATTGCTTGGTCTTTGTGCCTTACTTACGGTACTTACCACCTTTAGCATTATTGTTATTTTACTGGTAGAGGCCATTTCTTTTTTCGATAAAGTTCCAATGAGTCAATTTCTTACCGATACCAAATGGTCGCCACTGTTTACCAATAAACATTTTGGCATATTGCCTTTGTTTATGGGTACCATGCTCATTACCGGAGTAGCTATTATGATTGCCTTGCCGCTTGGTTTGTCCATTGCCGTTTACTTAAGCGAATATGCTCCGTCAGGATTTAAAAAAAGGATAAAACCATTATTGGAACTACTGGCTGCCGTGCCTACCGTTGTATATGGTTTTTTTGCTTTGACGGTAATCACTCCTTTTTTACAAAAAATATTTCCGGGAATGTCAGGATTTAATGCATTATCAGCCGGCATTGTGATGGGCATCATGATTATTCCTTTTATTTCATCGTTAAGCGAAGATGCATTGTCATCGGTAAGCAACTCATTGAGAGAAGCTGCTTACGGAATGGGGTCAACCCGTTTTCAGACTGCTTTTAAAGTAACTGTGCCCACGGCATCGTCAGCCATTATTGCTTCTGTCATTCTGGCCATATCAAGAGCCCTTGGCGAAACCATGATTGTAACTATTGCTGCCGGTATGCAACCCCGAATGACACTTAATCCATTGGTACCGGTGGAAACTATAACAGCCTATATTGTTCAGGTTAGTTCGGGCGATGTACCTTACGGTTCGATAGAATATCAAACGATTTTTGCTGCCGGTATCGCTTTATTTGTTTTTACTTTTCTGCTCAACAATTTAAGTTGGTGGATTAAGAAAAGGTTTATGGTAAAAATTTGAATTCTCTGATGATTAGCAATAAAGTAAAAGACCGTATTTTTAAGTATTGGGCTATATTCTGCACTTTTTCGGCATTGGCTCTTCTTGCTATTTTTATCGGTGATATTCTCCATAAAGGATTATCAAGAATTGACTGGAGTTTTATGGTTTCACTTCCATCGCGACATCCTGAAAAGGCAGGTATTTATACTGCCATTATGGGGACTATCTGGATCTTGTTTTTAACGGCTATAATTGCTTTTCCCTGGGGAGTGGGTGCGGGTATTTATCTGGAAGAATATGGAAAGAAAAGCAAATTTGCCGCATTACTCGAAATCAATATTACCAATCTTGCCGGTGTACCATCCATTATTTACGGCTTGTTAGGGCTCGAAATTTTTGTACGGATGATGGGGCTTCACAGCAGCGTTTTGGCAGGTGCATTAACCCTGGCATTATTGATTCTGCCCATCATTATTGTAACTACCCGCGAAACCATCAGAATGATTCCTGAATCAATCCGGGAAGCTGCTTATGGTTTGGGAGCCACAAAATGGCAGGTAATAAAAACCTTGGTATTGCCTTCTTCAATAGGGGGAATCATGACCGGTGTGATTCTGGCTATCAGCCGGGCTATTGGCGAAACAGCACCCCTGATTGTGGTTGGAGCACTGGCCTATGTTCCGTTTGCTCCCAAATCCCCTATGGATAGTTTTACCGTATTACCGATGCAGATTTATAACTGGACAGGAAGACCTCAAAAAGAATTTTTGGTTAATGCCGCTGCAGCAATCATCGTATTGCTACTCATTACTTTTATGATGAATGGAATAGCTATTTGGCTTCGCAACAAATGGCAAAAAAAATATAAATGGTAAGCAGTACTTTTGCTATGGAAATAAATTTAATGAAACGAATACCGGATTCTTTGGAAACACAAAAACCACAGCAAAAAATTGCTTTATCGGTTTACGATGTTACCGCATGGTATGGAGATTTTGCGGCTCTCCATAACATCAGTATGAGTATAAAAGAAAATCAGATTACTTCACTGATTGGCCCTTCAGGTTGTGGCAAATCCACTTTTCTGAGATTATTTAACCGAATGAATGATTTTATCAGTGATTTCAGGGTATCGGGTACGGTGAAGCTAAACGGAAAAAATATTTATAGTAAAGCTGTTGATGTAGTGCAACTTCGCAAGGATGTAGGTATGGTTTTTCAAAAACCTAATCCTTTTCCAAAATCTATTTTTGAAAATGTAGCCTATGGATTGAGGATTCAGGGTATAAATAACAAATCTGTTCTTGAGGAAAAGGTTGAACAGGCATTGAAACAGGCTGATTTATGGAACGATGTGAAAGATATTCTCAAACGCTCGGCACTGGCTCTGTCCGGAGGTCAGCAGCAGAGGGTTTGCATTGCACGCTGTCTTGCCGTTGAACCTAAGGTTATTTTGATGGATGAACCTACTTCGGCTTTGGACCCAATCTCTACAGCACGAATTGAAGTATTGCTCAACGAACTGAAAGACCGCTACACTATTGTTATTGTAACGCATAATATGCAACAAGCAGCCCGCATTAGTCAACAAACGGCCTTTTTCTATATCGGTGATCTTATTGAATTTAGCGATACGGAAAAATTATTTACCAACCCGGAAGAAGAACGTACACAAAATTACGTTACAGGACGTTTCGGATAATTAATCTTTACGCTCATGTCTAATTTACAACATGCTATTTTCGAATTAAAGGAATCTATGATAGATATGGCACATTTGGTCAGATCTCAACTACTGCTTAGCCGGCAGGCTTATTTGGATTTTGATACAGATATTGCCAAAACTATTGTTGAGAATGAAAAACGGGTGAATGAAATGGAGCTGGCCAATGATCAGCTTTGCGAAAATATCATTGCTTTATATAATCCTGTAGCTATTGACCTTCGTTTTGTAATTGCCATGCTAAAATCAAATACCGATTTGGAAAGAATGGGTGATAATGTGGAAGGTATTGCCAAATATATTATCGGGATGGATAAACCGTTTAAAAAAGCCTATATCGATGCATTCGAAACCGTCAAAATGTTTGATATCTGTATCGAAATGTTCGACAATGCTATTGAAGCATTCGTACTGGAAAATACCAATGTGGCCGCCAGTTTGTTTAAACAAGACCGGCAACTTGATAAACTTAACCAGCATGCTACTCAAATTGCTCCCAATTTACTGATGAAAGATACGGCATACAGTAAAGAAATCCTGGCATCGGTATCGATTATCAGAAAATTGGAACGGATAGGCGATCAGGTAACGAACCTTGCCGAAGAAATTATTTTTTATCTTGATGCCAAAGTATTGAAACATCTGAAGAAAAAGAAAAAATTTCTTTAAAAAATTACTTTTTAAAATAAAGGTAAAGATAGAAAAGTGGATTTCTGATTTTGGATATTTCAAAGTAAGGTATTTGACCGGCTCCGAAACTTCTGAAAAAGCGTTCTACCGATTTTATCATGCTTCCCTCAAAATCGAATTTTATTACTTTCTTTTCTTTGGCAGCCAATATAGCAGTCCACATTAGCAAGCTCATCGCACCGCTTTGTTTGTAATCCGGGTGACTGCTTCCCATCAAATAAACAGCACTATTGGCATCTGTAACGATCCATATACCGGCATGTATGCGGTTTTGAACATCTTTGGCATACCATAAGGTGGCTTCCTTATTTTTCAGCGAAATATCAAAAAGCCTTTTGGCATAATCATCGGCAATATGAAATTTCTTCCCTTGCTTTTTGGCTTGCCTATGCTTTAGTTCAAGCAAAGGGTTTAAATTATTTGAAGATGTGATGCTTAAGTTTTTTTCTGCCTTTTTGATTTGTCGTCTTATATTGTCTTTCAATCCATTCCATAGGGTTTGCCGGCTCTCATTTAAATCCAGCTGGTAGGTATATCTTGTGCTTTGCTGAAATCCTTTCCAGTAAAAGGGCAGCCAATTCAATATATCAGGCCGGAAAGCCTGATTAAAGTAACCTGCTTTGGGTAATTGATTAATTAGCTTATCCATCATTTCTTTTTCCCAACTCAAACGGGTGCTTGTTTTCTGCGCATCGGGATAGAAAATAAACGGCCCGAGATAAGGAATCAAAAAGGGTTGATAGGAGAGGGTAAAGCCCCTTTTTTTCCTCAGAAACCAGGGCATGAAAGCAAATACTTTAGCTCCTTTTTCTATGATGCTAATGCCCCATTTATTGCCATTGGAAGCTGCTTCAAGCCATTCATAGCGGAGATAAAACGGAATGTCCGGGTTTTGCCGGCAGAATCTTTTGTATGTTTCGAGCTTTTGCATCAATATGCTAATATAGGCACCCTGTTGCAGAATGAAAGAGATAAAAAAATGTTTTGATTAATTAAGCTGTGCAAAGCTTACCGGAACTACCTTTGATATTCCTGCTTCAGCCATTGTTACGCCATAAATAGAATCTACTTTACTCATAGTTTTTTTGTTGTGTGTCACCAAAATAAATTGTGATTCGTTGGCAAAATCATGCACTATTTTGATAAACTTATCTACATTGATATCATCCAAAGGCGCATCCACTTCATCGAAAATACAGAATGGTGCCGGTTTTACGAGATATAGCGAAAACAAGAGTGCAATAGCGGTAAGTGATTTTTCTCCTTGCGACAATTGATTGATGGATTGTGGCTTTTTCCCTTTGGGTTTGGCCGTTATTTCAATCAGCGAATCGAGTGGTTTCGATGGGTCTTGCAATTCAATACTGCATTGATCTTCTTCGTTGAATAAAGAGCGGAATACTTTTTGAAAATAGGTTTGAACCTGATTGAAAGCATCCATAAAATGCGTAATGGCTGTTTTGTCGATTTCTTTTATCGTACTGATCAGATTTTCGCGGGCTTCCAGCAAATCGGCTCTTTGGTCATGAATAAAATCATATCGTTTTTTCATTTCTTCAAAAGCTTCGATAGCCATGGGATTGATTTCTCCAAAATGATCCAGCTTGTTTTTAGTTCTTTCTACAGATGTTCTGATTGTATCCAAATCCAGTCCTTCTTCCGGTTCCATATCGAGCAATGTTTCCATTTCTACATCAAATTCAATTTTTAAACGTTCTTTCATGGATGCCAAATCAAGTTTTAGCCGGTTTAATTTTTCTTTTAGTTCGCCTAATAACAAATCGTATTGATCTTTTTGCCGGTTCAGTTGCCTGATTTTTGATTCCAACTCATTGATAGAACCTCTTGATTGATAATAGTTTGTTTCGGCATCAGTCAGTTCTTTTTCAAGTTTTTCCTTATTGTCATAAGCATTTATCAATTCTTCTTCAATGCGCTCAAGCCGTTTGTCCTGATCCGATACAGTTTGAAGATTACTACTTTTTTCGGCATTATTTTCAGCAATATCCTTTTGCGTTTGGTCTAATTGCCTGGTAGTATATTCCAATTCCTGTACCAGGCTGTTCAGGATATTGGTCTGTTTATGGAATTCGATATTGGCATCGTTGAAAGCGGCTGATAATTTTTGAACATTCCGGTCGGTATTGTCAAAAATAATTTGTTGTTGGTCAAGTGCTTCGAGACTATGGGTATAGCTCAGGTTTTTCTGCTCTATTTCAAGGTTCAGTGCTTTTGCATTTTCTTTAATTTCGGCAATTTTCTTAATTGCCCAAATTCTTTTTCCTTCCCGGTCGTTGAGCATTTGGCTAATATGTTCGGTCCGGGTACTGTCTTCTATTTCTTGCTTTAGCAGTTGATGAAGACGTTCTTTCAGGCTTATAATTTCATTTTGTTTGCTCAGCGTTTTTAATTCTGCCAATGCTTTTTCTTCAGATTGAATCTTGTTGAGCAGCGAAAGTGCTTTCTCTTCGAGTTCTTCAATTTCCTTATTCAATCTTTCCAGGTTTTTTGCCCTTCCCAGTCTTTTTCCTTGAAACAAACCTACCGAGCCCCCGGAAAGGGCATATTTGCCTCTGATAAATTTGCCGTTTTTGCTCAGAAAAGTTATTCCATTATCGCGGTCAGCTTGTTGAATGTCGTTCAAATCATTTATAAGCAAAACCCGGTCGAGCAGATAGGCACTGAGTTTTTCGTATTTGGCATCGGTTTCTACCAATTCCAAAGCAGGAAATCCTTTCGCATTAGATAAGAATGAAAAGGCCTTATAGTCTTTAAATTCGTTGAGTAAAAAGAAGTGAGCTCTTCCCCGGCTTGCATCGTTAAGCAGATTGATTGAAAAAACGGCTTCTTCCAAATTATTGACGATGTAATAGTTTAAGTAAGGCTCAAGAAAACTTTCGATGGCAATGCGGTACTCATCCTTGCAGCTGATTATATCTGATAACAAAGGTGCTTCACGGGTATAAGGAGATTCTTTTTTCAGAAAACGGATTGATTCAGGAAAGCCTGATAAATTTTCAAGTAGATTTTTAGTAAGCTGTTGTTCATTCTTTTTGGCATCAAGTGTACGGTTCAGGTTTACCAATTCTTGTTTCAATTTATCGATAAGCTGAACCGCTTCTTCTTTTTGCTGTTCGTTTCTTTTTGCTTGATCTTCTAATATTTTTAATCCTTGTTCTATTTCTGCTTTTTCTTTCCGTACAGCATTTAATGATTTTTTTAAAGCATCTAAATCAGATTTACCGGTTTCACTGCTTTTTCCGCTGCTGTTAATTTCCGAATCAAGGGTTTTTATTTGTACTTCATTCACCGCTTGAGCTTTCTCTAAATCATTAATATTTTGCTTGATGATTTCTGTTGCCCGGCTGAGTTCGCTGAGTTTGTTGCGGCTTTCCTCATGAACAGCATGAGCTTGTTCCAGCTCCTCTTTTATCGAATTGGCAGATTTACGGGCTTGTTCAAGCTTTGTGTTTTCTATCAGTTTCGAAGCTATTAATTGATCAACAGTGGTGTTTAACTTTTTCAATCGTTGATTGGCTTCCCGGATATGCGTTTCAAGGGTTTTGTTCCGCTCCTGCAGATATCTGCGTTTTTCTACCAGTAATTTTTTTTCGTTTTCTATATCCTGCAAGCGGGCATTTCCGGTATTCAGTGCTTTTTGTTTAGTCTGCAGTATTTTTTCCTGGCTTAAATTTCCGGTCTTCTGCTGTCCAAGCAAGGATTCCAGTTTCTTCACAGAAGTGTCCGTTTCAAGTCGTGCATCTCCGGCTTCAGCGATTTGCTTATTCAGTCTTTGATAAATACTTTGTTGGTCGGCCAGTAATAGCACCGCCAGCTGAATGCTTAATGCTTTGTAGTGTTCTTTGAGTTTATAATATCGCTTGGTTTTTCGTGCTTGCGATTCGAGTACTTTTAAATTGTTCTCAATTTCAAATAATAAATCTTCTACCCTGTTTAAATCTCCCTCTGTATTACTGAGCTTTTGCAGTGTTTTCTTTTTATGCGATTTATATTTTTCAATACCTGCAGCCTGTTCAAATAATTTATGTCTTGAGTTTTCTTTATCATTCAGAATCTGATCAATCATTTTCAGTTCGATAATGGCATAACTATCAGAGCCTATACCCGTATCCATAAAAATACCCGTTATATCTTTCAGCCTGCAGGGTACATTGTTCAGGCGGTATTCACTTTCACCATTGCGGTAATACAAGCGGCTTACCGTAACTTTTGAATATTCAGTAGGCAATATATTTTTAGTATTGTCGAAAGTCAGCGATACTTCGGCCAGGCTTGATGATCTCCTGCCTTTGCTGCCATTAAAAATCAAATTTTCCATTTTATCAGATCGCAGGATACTAGGTTTCTGCTCACCCAATACCCATCGAATAGCATCTACAATGTTTGATTTACCACATCCGTTTGGCCCTACAATACCGGTAATGTCATTGTTAAAATGAATAATTGTTTTATCGGCAAAACTTTTAAATCCTTTAATTTCTAATGTTGATAGTCGCATGATATTAAGCGCTTGTACAGAATTTTGTAAAAGTAGCTTTCTGAAAATTGCTTTTATGCAAGAATACAGACTTTTTATCGAAATTAATTAGTCCTGTTTTTAGCCAAGAAATATGAATCTTCTATACCTTTATTTGCTACCTTTCAATTACATTTGAACCGGAATGGGAATTTATTAAACTGAAAACAGCTTTTTTATGGCTTTGAAATCAGTAAATCCGGCTACGGGAGAGACTTTAAAAACCTTTAAAGAAGAGTACTGGTCATCAATACAGGAAAAACTACACACAGCCGGTGAATATTTTTCTGTATGGAAAAGTTTTGCTTTTCCGGTTCGTTCGAAATATTTAGAAAAAATAGCTGATATTTTATTGCAGAAAAAAGACTTCTATGCCACCTTGATTACGCAAGAAATGGGTAAACCGATAAGCGAAAGCAGGGCTGAAATTGAAAAATGTGCTTTGGTATGCAAATATTTTGCCCGGGAAACTAAGTTGTTTTTAAGAGATGATTTAATTAGTACCGACAGCGACAGCAGCCATGTAAGTTTCGAACCCTTGGGTATTATATTGGGCATCATGCCCTGGAATTTTCCATTTTGGCAAGTATTCCGTTTTGCCGCTCCTGCACTAATGGCCGGAAATGTTATTTTATTAAAACATGCTTCTAATGTGCCTCAATGTTCTCTGGCCATTGACCAGCTTTTCAGAGAAGCAGGTGCTCCTAAAGGCATGTTTCAATCACTACTAACAACTCCTTACCGGGCCAGAAAATTATTGCAAGACGACAGAGTGAGTGCTGTAAGCCTTACCGGCAGCTTAAAGGCCGGTTCCGAAATAGCGGAAACAGCCGGAAAATACATAAAAAAATCTGTGCTCGAACTTGGCGGTAGCGATCCTTTTATCGTAATGAAAGATGCCAATCTGAAGCGGGCTGCCGAAACAGCTGTTTTTTCCCGCATGCTTAATGCCGGTCAAAGTTGTATAGCTGCAAAAAGATTTCTCGTAGAGCAGGATGTTTATAAAAGTTTTATGAAACTTTTGAAAAAAGAAATGCATAAATTAAAACCCGGTGATCCGATGAAAGAAAAAACCAAACTAGGCCCACTGGCGAGAGAAGATTTGCTGAAAGCCTTGCAACGACAATTAAAATATTCGATAAGAAAAGGAGCTAAGCTAGAAATGGGTGGTGTGAAAATTAAAGGAAAAGGTTATTTTTATCCGGCAACGATACTTTGCCATGTAAACGAGGATATGCCTGTATTCAAAGAAGAAGTCTTTGGCCCGGTTGCCTCAGTTATGCAGGTGAAAGATGAGGAAGAAGCCATCCGGATAGCTAATCATACAGATTTTGGTTTAGGTGCATCGGTATGGACTGAAAACCATGAACAAGCATTGAGAATGGCAAAAAAGATTGAAGCCGGCAATATATTTGTCAATAGCATGGTCCGTTCTGATCCACGGCTTCCTTTCGGAGGTATTAAGAAATCAGGCTACGGAAGAGAATTGGGTGCATACGGCATCAAAGAATTTGTGAACATTAAAACAATCGTAATAGACTAATGATTATTATAGAAAATAGTACGGCAGATATATTCTCCCTGATTGCATTTCTTTTCTTCTTTATCATTATGCCTATTCTAAGGGCAAATAAAAAAAAGAATCAAGAGAAAATGCCTTCTTCAAAAAAGCCCAAATCATTGCAAGAAATGATTAAAGAAGCGATGCAGAGCGATGAGGAAGAAGAAAATGATGAAGCCGAAGTGATTCAATATCCGGTGCAAAACGAAGTGGCTGAACCGGTACAAGAAAAAATACTGGAAGACGAACAGGAAACACTGATTGGTAAACCGGCATTGAAAAGTGACCTGCAAATTTTTATGGAAAAGAAGGCAAAGCAACTTGAAAGCAACAGAATACTTCCTATAAACCAAGAAATGGATAAGCCGGTTAAATCATTTGATTATAATGCACAAACCACAGAAAGTGATTCCATCGAATTCGATGCTATGGAGGCCATGATTTATCATGAAATCTTTTCAATGCCTAAAGCTTTTGATTACGAAACCTGAATCATTAGATAAGCAGTATTTTCTTGCAGGCTCGAGAAATAAAATTATGCCTCTCAATGCTTTATCAGTATATGTGCCACTCTTTCGTTCTTTTCTTCAAGAACCACTTCTTTGTTTGTTCTGATTTTTTCAATAGTTGGCAAGTCATACTCAATAAAAGTGAGCAAATCGAGATGATGAATCTCCTCGATTTTAAAGTATTTCGATAGTCCGGAAACAATAGAATCAAATAAAGCCGCAACATAATCAAAACAAGCATCAAAACTTATAGCCGTTACTCTTGCCATATTGAGTTTAATCCTATGCCGGGCAAAATGAGTATAAATAATACCAAGATGTTCTTCGGAAACAAAAGAAAGATCAAGTGTTGACAAACGGATTAAAACCTGATCTTGCTTACTCACACATACAGGGGGGATTTTTTTATCCAAATCTGCCAGTTTACAAATCTTAGTTCCTTCCGAATCAGGGCTGTCAAAAGCTTTTACAAACAATGGAATTTGCTTGTTTTCAAGTGGTTTTAATGTTTTAGGATGAATAATTTTGGCACCGTAATAAGTCATCTCAATAGCATCGCGATATGATACAGTGTCGATTAAAACAGCATTGTGATAAAGGTGAGGGTCGGCAGTCATAAGACCGGGTACATCTTTCCAAACCGTTACCGATTCGGCATTGAGCATAGCGGCAAAAAGTGCTGCCGAATAATCGGAACCTTCTCGACCCAATGTAATATTTTGATCCAGATCATCAGAAGCAATAAATCCCTGAGTGATTACCATGGATTGCGATAATTTTTTGGCTAAATAATGATCGACATTTTGTTTGCTTATATCCCAGTTGACCTTTCCGGCACGATGATGCCGGTCGGTTTTTAATATTTTACGTGCATCTTGCCAAAGCATATTAAAACCTTCGAGCCTGAGAATTTGATGTATTAATGAACTAGTGAGCAATTCTCCATAGCTAACCAACATATCGTAGGCAAGCGCTTCATCATCAGGAGCCGGGTTTTGCAGTAATAGGCTGGCTTCCCGGTAAAATTGTTTAAAACGATTATCTGGTTTTATCTCTTCCCGGTAAGCATGGAGAATATTGAGATAATAGGCTGCAATCAAGGTATCGAAGCGTTGCAAAACATTTTTATCATGCTTGATCCACAGATGCAATATCTCCTCAAAATAATTGGTGGATTTTCCAGCGGCAGACAGCACAATCAATAAAGACTCATGATGGCTCGAATGCTTCCTGATAATATTAATCACCTTCCTGATGTGCTCCATATTCTGCAACGAAGCACCACCAAACTTAAATACTTGTATGCTTTGATTACTCATTATCGTAAGTGTTCTTTTTCAAATTTGCAGGTTATCCATGATTCATCAAGATCGGCATGGTGCTTTTTATAAAAATCAATGGCAGGTTTATTCCAATCAAGTACATGCCAGCGCAATTGATTAGCTTTTTGAATTTTGCAATAATCAATCAATTTGTCAAATAAGGCTTCACCAATACCTTTTCTTCTTTGCGAATGGGTAACCACCAAATCATCGAGATAAACAATTTTTCCTTTCCAGGTGGAATAAGACCAATAAAACAATGCCATACCCAAAATCTGATGTTCAGACGAAACGGCAAGAAAAGCTTCAAAACGATGTTCTTTAAAATACTGCTTCATATCTTGGAGCGAAACGATAACTTCACCGGGTGCTTTCTCATAGTCGGCCAGTTCCCGGATTAATTGAAGCATATTGCTGAGGTCATTCTCTGATGCCATTCTTATCTGATACATAACTGTTTACCGGTTTTGCTTATTGAAAAACGAATAGCCAAGACTAAAACCATAGCGCAAGAAGATAGGAGAGGCGTAATTATCCGTTGAATTTCTGCTTTGCACGCCTACATACATTTCGAGCAATAAATAATCGGCAAAGAAATGCTGATAGCCAAAAAGACCGCCAGCACCGAGATCTAAATTATCGTAAACATCGAAAAGCGGAGCCACAAAAATACCCTCCATGAAATGAATACCCCAAAAACGGGTTTGCAATTCAAAACGCCAATGTTTTCTTATTTCCATAAAAGCCGATTCGGACGAATCGGTGCCGGAAAAATACTTAGCCGATAATTGGAACGAATAAGGCCATGCACCCATGCCGGTTTCATAGCTCAATGTTGCTCCTTTGGGGCTAAGACCAAAAAAAGCAGGTGCAATTTTCAGGTTATTTTTCCTGAATGGTTTATACAGTCCTTTGGCAAAACCTGCAGTATCGGTTACCGACCGGATGCCTCTTGTTGGCAAACCATCCTGGGCCGATGCCAGAATATTTGACAAAAAACTGATGAAAAAGATAAAAAAAACATGCTTCATTACGATGCTGTTGTTCCGGCAACTAAATTAAAGCAATTCAGTGGAAAGACCATTTCCGGTTTATAAATAAAATAGAGATATTTGTAAAAGAATTGCAAAGCATATGTTAGAGAAAAAACTGGTGACACTTGATGAGTTTGTTTTAGAAAAACAAAGTGAGTTTCCTTTTGCATCAGGAGATCTGACACGCTTATTGAGCGATATATCCCTGGCCGCAAAAATTGTCAACCGGGAAGTAAACAAGGCAGGATTAGTAGATATTATCGGAACCACAGGACATAACAATATTCAGGGAGAAGTAGTGAAAAAACTCGATGTCTTTGCGAATGAACAATTTATTCATGCTTTAACAGTAGGCGGTTATTGTTGTGGCATCGCTTCTGAAGAAACCGATGAGTATATTGCCCTTGATTCGCCTCATGCCCGCGATGCCCAATACATCGTTTGTATCGATCCGCTTGACGGATCTTCGAATATTGATGTAAATGTGTCTATCGGTACTATTTTCAGTATTCTGAGAAGAAAATCATTAACAGGTCCTTGCACTTTGGAAGATTTTTTACAAAAAGGTTGCGAACAAGTTGCTGCCGGGTATGTGATTTACGGTTCATCTACCATGATGGTATATACTACCGGAAAAGGAGTAAACGGTTTTACCCTCGATCCCTCTATCGGTGAATTTTGTTTATCTCATCCCAAAATTCAAATGCCGGAAACCGGAAAAACCTACTCGGTGAATCAAGGATATTTTCAAAAATTTGAAGAAGGCTTAAAGCAATTTATCATGTGGTGTCAGGAAATTGATGATGACAGCAACCGGCCGTACTCTCTACGCTATATTGGTTCTATGGTGGCCGATATACATCGCAATCTGATTACCGGTGGCATATTTATTTATCCGGCTACTTATGAACATCCTAACGGTAAACTGCGCATGTTATACGAATGCAATCCGCTTTCCTTCATCGTTGAACAAGCGGGGGGCAGGGCTACCAACGGTCATCAGAAAATACTTGAATTACAACCTGTAGAGCTTCACCAAAGAACACCGATTTTCATGGGTTCTAAACTTATGATGGATCATGTAGAATCTTTTCTTAACGATTATGCCTCAGTAAGCAACAAATGAAAGCTTCGATTTCCCTTTTTTGGAACCGCTTGATGTTTGTAACGATTCTGATAGAGCTGGCCGCATTACTCCTTTACATGATGATGGCTTTCTATTTTTTTAATACAAAAAATGATTTGTTTCATTGCTTATCCTTCAACCAATACCGCGACAACCTTTTGTCGATTTTGGTTTATCTTATCGAAATGAATGCTTTTTTTATGGGGCTGTGGGCATATCTGTGGTTGTTGGAAATAGACCGGAACGGATTTAAACATCAGGTAAATCCTGCCAATACCTTTATTAGTTTTATCATACCGGTCATTAACTTATTTGCACCCGGTTTGATGTTCTCAAAAATTATTAACAAAGCAGATAATAAATGGTATGCGGACACTTTTGAACCCATAAGCAAAGCATTGAAAAATGGCCTGATTATGTTTTATGCCGGCATGATGGGAGTGATTTTTAGCTATGGATTATCGGCTACATTGCCCTATAACGATGATACCATGAGCACAACTTCATTCCAGCTTTTTCAATTTTTGTTTATCGCCCTTATCGTTCTGGCCTTATCGGGATTATTGAAATTATTGAAAAACTCCAGGCGATTTGCTGCCGCTTCAATGTTAATAGAGCCATCTTAAGGCTTGTTTTAATAGTATCATCATGTTTTAAACATCAATAATAAATTGCTTAATAATGAAAGTTCAAAAGAATATAGTGGATTATTTGCTGGTCATCATTCAATTAATCTTATTGATTTTATATTTCTATCAACCGGATTTTCTTACACAAAGTCTGAACAAAACTTTTGAAATTCTGGGTATCGTTCCCATGTGCCTGGGTGCGATAATTTTTCTATGGGGAATCTTTCAGCTTCTGCCTTTTATATCGGTTTTCCCTACACCTACCGAATCAGGAAGACTGATTACAAACGGTGCCTTTAAACTGCTAAGACATCCCATCTATTCGGGTATTATCCAGGCTGCATTTGGCTATGCTTTATATTCCATGAATTTGGTAAAACTATTATTAGCGCTTGTTTTACTCTTATTTTTTGAACTAAAATCATCTTATGAAGAACGTAAATTGTTTAAAAAATATCCTGAATACGCTGACTATGCTTTAACAACGGGTAAATTTTTTCCGCATTGGGGCATTCATGACAAAGCAGAGCCAAATGCAAAGCAATCAAGTATAAAAGATGACGAAGAAGACTGAATTTTTTGAAAATTTTCGTCATCAAAAAATAAGCAGGGCAGAAATGGCTTATATGTTTATGACTGCTCTGTTTATCGGTGCATTAGTTATGACCAATGCGATAGCCGGTAAATTTTTCCTGCTTTTCGGCTATCCACTATCGGCCGGCATAATGGCTTATCCGATTACTTTTTTGATTACCGATTTGATTTCTGAAATATACGGACTCAAAAAAGCTAATTTATTAGTGAAAGCAGGGTTTTTGGTTAGTGTATTTGTAACCTTAATTGTCATACTGGCAAACCGGGCACTTATTTATGACCGTTCACCGGTTGATCAGGAATCGTTTCACATGGTATTTGGACTGATGCCCGGTATTGTTTTCGGCTCCATGCTGGCCTATCTGAGTGCGCAGTTTTTTGATGTTAGAGTCTTTGAATTTTGGCGAAAATTGACCAAAGGAAAATACTTATGGATTAGAAATAATGCTTCAACCATGCTAAGCCAAATGCTTGATACCGTGGTGGTTGTTACTGTTGCTTTGTATTTATGGCCATTGCTTGATGCTAATTCGAAAACAGTGCCTATTGACTGGTTGCTTTGGAAAAAAATAGTCATCGGTCAATATCTGTTTAAAGCGGCCCTTGCCTTACTGGATACGCCCTTTTTTTATACAGGAGTTTTTTTATTGAAACGTTGGATTTCCTCCGATCCTTTACGGAATAAAGTCACTTATCCACCACCTTTATAAAATAATTGTTTTTTAAAAAAATCTTATTTTATATTTGCAAAATGCTGTGGTGCTATTGATGATTCATCATCAGGCATAATAGGGAATCCGGTGAAAATCCGGAGCAGTCCCCGCTGCTGTAAGCTTCTTTTTATATTGTTTCTACCTTGCCACTGTTCCTTAAACGGAGCGGGAAGGCCCGAAACACTATTTCCGGATATGTTTTCCGGAAGGAAGTAAGCCAGAAGACCTGCCACTGTCATTATGTTTCTAATACTTTCGGGTGAAAGGTGAAGAAAGGGTGTTTGGACATTATCTTATTTCCATACTTACCTTATTTTACTTTCCCTCGCATTTTTGTTTAACCTTTTAAAACTAAAAGTAATGCGGGAAAAACTTATTTTTCTGACGCTCTGCCTTTCGGCAGGCATGGTTCAAAACCTTTCAGGACAAGACAGCCTGATCAACGACAATCATCAAATTGCTGAAGTAGTCATCAGCTCTACCAGGTTTAAATTATTAAAAGAAGAAGACGGTAGAAGTGTATTCCGGATAAGTGCAAAAGACTTGGAACGGCATGCCGGAAAAACTTTGGCAGAAATTCTTAGCGAAATCCCCGGCCTGCATATTGACGGTTCGTATGCAGCGGAAGGTAGCAATCTGAGTTATTATTTACGTGGTGGAAAAAATGGACAAATTTTAATCCTTATTGACGGTATTCCTGTCAACGATCCGTCTGATATCAGCAGTGCATTCGATTTCCGGCAATTGGATATTGACGATATTGAATCGATTGAAATTGTTAAAGGCGGTATGAGCACTTTGTATGGCAGCGATGCCATTGCCGGGGTAATCAGTATTACGCTAAAGAAAGCAGCCGATAAGCCGTTTCAGGGCATTGCCAAAATTTCAGCCGGTTCCTATCGTACACTGGCAGCTAATTTGAATATCAACGGTAGCGCAAACCATTTTAACTATCTGGTAAATATGTCGTTTTATGGTACCGGAGGATTCAGTGCAGCTTTCGATAGCAATTCAACGCCACTCATTGATTCATCGTTCAGCATACCTTTACGGAATTTTGATAAAGATGCCTTGATGAGACAAAATGTACTTTCAAAATTCAATTATGTCATCAACAAGCATTTTGATATTTCCGCTATGCTTAAACTCGATAATTACCGGGCCTCGATTGATAACGGTGCTTTTAGCGATGATGTAAACAGAAGCTATTCGAGCCGGGCATGGCTTATAAATTTGATGCCAAAATGGACTTTCGATCGAGGTGAATCTGCCCTTAATATTTCATGGAATAATATAAGCCGCTATGACAATAATGACTCCAGCGAATATCTTGCCTCTCCACCTTTGTACAGCTATTTGAATGGGTTTACGCGCAGCCATTATACCGGATCGGATATTCAAATGGAATGGACGAATAAAATATCGTTTGGAAAGCATATCAAAACGATAAGTGGGGTTTTGTTTAAAAAGGCGAGTTATGGCTCTGAAAACACTACCTATGGCGATTGGACAAGCAGCCGGGCAGGACTTCCGGTTGGCAATGAAGTGATATTGCCTGCCAATGCAGGAAATATGCAGTTCGACCCTTTTACCAATATCTTGCTTTCTACCGGCTTTGGTTTGCATCTTTCTGCCGGTGCCAGATTAAATATTCACAGTGATTATGGAAGGCATTTTGTATGGTCGTTCAATCCGTCTTACCTGATTCGCTTTAATAATAAAGTGAAACTAAAATATTTTATATCTGCTTCCACTTCATTCGAAGCACCTTCTCTTTATCAGCTCTATTCAATCTATGGCAATCCGGCTCTTGTTGCCGCATCTTCTTTAAACTATGAAAGTGGTTTGGTGTTATATGCCAATGATTTATTGGAGCTTGGTGCTACAGTTTTCAACCGTAACGAATCAAATCGAATAATCTTCGGATTGAATGGATATGAAAACGGGGGGTCAAGAGTAGTTCAAGGGATGGAGTATTATTTCGATTGGACGGTATTGAGCCATTTAAAAGCAGGAGCAGGAGCTACTTTTATGCGTACAGACGATTCAGCCGGCTTTTACCGGGTTCCACGCAGACAATACACCGCATATATCAACTATAATGTAAAGCAAGCTACCAATATTGCCTTACGATATTCCTATACCGGAGACCGTTATCATTACGATTGGAATACAGGTTCAGAAATGATTTTACCTGCTTATTCCTTCATTGATTTAAATGTAAATCATCGTTTCGATAAAGGATTGGAATTATTTGGATCTATCAATAATATACTCAATCAACAGATGATAAGTATTTACGGCTTTTCATCAAAAGCCAGAAATTTTACCTTGGGAGCCAGATATTATTTTAAATAATAGTGCCTGATTTTTTTTAAGAACGACAATTACGCAACAGGATTCTGAAAAGCGGTATTGTCATCAGCAAGATACTGATATAAAGCGTGATTCCGGCAATAAGAAATCCCCAAATATATAGGGTAATCGCTTTAAACATATCGGCAAAATAAACAGCTTCCTGATGATACATCATATCGCTTTTCTTCAATCCGGCCAGGATAAGACAGGCCAGAAACACAAATAGTGACAGATTAAATAAGAGCATGCCGATGCTGATAATCTTTTGCCGCTTTCGAAGACAGTTTGCGTCTAATCTCGAAACAATGAACATAATTGAAGAGAGTAGGATGGAAGTATTGATTCCAATAGTAGTACCCATAGAATGAGCTACGGTAATATGCGTGCCGTGGGTATAATAATTAATAGCCGGGATACTGATAATAATAGCTAATAAAACATTTAGAAAGATCCAAATATCGGTGACAACGAGAAAGCGAAAGGGGAGCATATTATTTTGTTTCTCGGCTTTAGTAAACGTTCTTATCCATCCCAAAATCAAAGAACCGAGCACCAACCACTCCGTCATACTGGCAGCATAAGCAATCATTCGTATCCAAGGACGGTTTGGTACAATATAAACATGATGTGCCCATCCGAACATTAAATTGAAAAGACCGAGAAAATAAAAGAAAAACACGGTTTTGGATTTAGCGATATGCTCATCTCCCTTAAGCCGTGCCATCAGATAAATAGCAATACCGTAAACCAATTGATTCCAGGAACCTACAAAAGAGCCGTAGGATTTCCATTGAACCGTAAGATCACGAATAAAATGATGTCTGAAATGAGAAAATATCCAAAAATTAGACTCGCAAAGATGATAGGTCATAAATACAATTCCCGTACCCCACATCCAATAATAAACCGGCCACCCTTTGACCTGATTCAATAGCGTTTTGAAATAATTGACACTCATTAATAGCCATCCGGCCAAAATGGGAATGATTAATATTGGAGCAAAAGTAAGATATTCCCTGCCTCCCATGTATCCGCTAAACAATGACCAAAGTATGGCAAGACCCGTGAATAAGTATATGTACCAATGAATTTGGAGTAATTTCTTACTGAAAATTTTATTATTTTGATCATGCTCAATATAGAAGTAAATACTACCTACAGCGCTTAAAATAATCCATGAAACAACACTGCTTACATGGACGGCTCTTAAATGGTTGAAGGGTAAAAAGGCTTTTAAAAATCCGGGATTCAGATATTGAATAGTAATCAGTATGCCTGCTAACATCCCTATGAGCAATGCTAATAAACCAAAACTTACAAAGCGAATGGAAAATGATTTATTCATTGCTCTCTGTGTATATGGTTTTATATTCCAGCTCTACCCATCCTGAAAAATGTAATTTGGCATTATGATTTGGGAAATATCCGGTACTGTCAATGCAGCTCAGAAAGGCTACAATCTGATCTTGTTCTTCTTTAGAAAAGTTAAAAACGGGCATGGCTCTTATGCCGCTGACCATTAAAGCCTTCACATAGTTTGGGCCTTTCCCATCGGCCGAAATCACATTAGTTAAATCGGGGCCCAAATAACCACCTAAACCATATAATTGATGACATGAGGTGCAATTGTTTTTCTGCCAGAGCAATTCGCCTTGCATCGCTTTTTTGCTCATAGGAGGCAGATTATTTCTTGTCCCAATAGTATATACGGCCGTGTTGTAAATAAAAAAAGTGGCGACTAACAGGAATAATATTATCCGGTATTGGCGGGTAAGCACAACATTCCTTTGCTCATGTGTTTTATCATTTTCCATTCCCTGAAATTTAGCATGCAGCAATCAGTAAAAATAACAAACTACCCGGCATTGGCTTGCCTCCGGTGCAAGGCGAATTAATGATGTTGTATTGCGGCCGTTTTGAAAAATCGCTTGCTGATTAGTTCAAAAGCACCGAACAAAACGGCAACATAAAACAAATCGCCCATCAAAGTATAGCGGAAAAATGGAATGCCCAGTTCGTAAGTAGCTAACAAGCTGATGGATTGACCCGGATAAGAGGCACCTAAAGCCCATACACCAAAATTGCTAACGAAAAAAAATACAATACTACTGGTCAATGCGGCTATACCCAATCGTAGCGGTGAAGCATTATTTTTTAATAATAAACCGATTACTCCAATTAAAAGAAAGGCTCCGTAAACAAAAAACATGGTACTGTAAAAACCACTTGCATTGATCAGTTGCAAGCATACATCACTGATAAATAATGCAGCCAAAGGCACCATAAAGCCCAATCGTTTATCCTTCATTTTTGCCGTACCAAATAATGCCATTGCACCTATAGGGGCAAAATTGGGAATAGGTAAGCTGATTAGTCTTCCTAAAGCAACCACCAAAATCAAAATCATTATTAACCCGGTAGATTTATTAATCTTCATATTTTTCTGTTTTCGACAAATTTAAGATTTTGCTTGTAATTTTCAATTGCCTTTTTGGAAACAAAATGTTTCAAACTTTGTTTTAATAGCAAAAGAAAAATAATTAACATGCAGACTTTATTCTTTAAAATATCTTTTATCTTGCTTTTAATACTAAGCTCATGTACTCAATCTCAATCGCAAATGAACACAAGTAATAAATCAGGAAAAGTGCAAAAAAGCAATGAAGAATGGAAGGCCGAATTGCCGGAAAATGTATATAAAATCACCCGGGAAGGAGCCACCGAGCCTGCTTTTCATAATGCATTTTGGAATTATACCGGTGAAGGTAATTATGTATGCTATGCTTGCGGGCAGATTTTATTCAGCTCAGCCAATAAGTTCAAATCAGGATCAGGCTGGCCAAGTTTTTATATGGCTTTTAACGACAGTGCCGTTCTTGAACAGAAAGATACTTCTTTTGGCATGATAAGAACCGAAATCCTATGTAGTCGCTGTAATGCCCATCTCGGTCATTTATTCCACGATGGGCCGCCACCAAGCGGGCTACGTTATTGCATCAATTCGGCTTCCTTGAAATTTAAACCCCAAAAATAAACACTCAAACACTTTGTTGACTTTATTGGTCTTCCTTCATCAAGCGATCGAGATACTGAAAAGTTTGTTCAGCATTCAAACGTTTTGCAATGATTTTTTTATCCTTATCGAGCAGGAATATGATTGGAGTACCTTTAATATTATAAATCGACCTGAAGTTACTTTCTTCTTTATCGTCAATACAATTGATCCAATCGGTAAGTTTATGTTCGTCAATAAAAGTTTCCCAATTACTGCGTATCAACTCAATGGAAACCGCAAAAACTTCAACATCCTTTTGCTTTACTTTTTCATAATAATCATACAATTTGGGGGTTTCCTTCCGGCAGGTACCACAATCAGAATCCCAAAAATATAAAATCGTATATTTTGCCTTAATGTCGTGTAAAGCTTGCCAATTACCGCTGCGGTCTTTTACGATTACGTTGGGAGCTACTTTTCCCAATAACAAGGGTTTCAAACTTAAAGCATCTGTTCTTATCTTTTCAAGTTGATCGGCATCTACCCAATCGGCTTCTCCGCTTAAGTAGTATTTTTCGGCAATATGAACATATACGGCATCCATACCCATGATTTTATTACTGGCGTATTTATTAAGCATATAAGCAACCGTGTATTTAAATACTTCTTTATTTTCTTTTGCCTTGGCAAGTACCCGGTCAATAGCTACTATGATGGAGTCCGGATATTGAACTGTCCATTTATTGATATAATCATTAAGTTTCCGGTGATAGACAGGAGTATATAAAAGCCTGAGGTCAGTAAAATCATAATTATCAAAAAAATGATTGATATAATAATGATAGACGTAGTACGAATCAATTAGATTTCCGGCCGAATCTCTTGCCGGTTCGGGTACTTCAGGGTCGGGGGTCGATAATAAAATCTTGGTGTATAGCAAATCGGGATAATCTTTTTCAAACTGACTCCGGTGTGTTCTTACATCCAAATCAATTTCTTTTAGCGTTTCTTCATAAATAGCTAGTGAATCGGCTTCAGGATCAAGTGCATTCTTTCTGTCAACGGCATGCATATAAGCCGCTCTTTTTGATTTTATAAAATGAAGATCTTCGTAAAACAGCTTATTTTCGCGACTCCCTTTAATAAGCATATTATCAACCAAATCCGGTTCTTTAGTAGATAATGACAAATCCTGATCATCATCAATGACCAACTCAAAAAAATGATTATCGGGTGGAAGGGCTATCATATACATACCACCTGCAAGCTTGTTATCCCCACTGAATACACCATTTCCTTTTGAATCCAAAAGAAGCGTATCGTCCATGACTTGCATATTGCCATAATGATGAGCCAGATATACGGTTGAATCGTTCATGCCATCAATATGTATGCTAATATGGTAGCCTGTTTGTGCTACACCTAGCATTTGTGTACATAAAAAAGTGAATAGTAAAATCAAATATTTTCGCATAATAGAGGAATAAATTTAATTTTTTTAATCGTAAGCAATAATCGTAAAAAGTCAAGGCTTGATTGCAAAAATAAAAATCCTGTTCTAGCTTTTAAGGTGAAAAAACATTAAAAAAGCCTGATTACACAAAGTAAACAGGCTTTTGTTCTCTCAAATCATTTTTTCATTATCAGGCTTTTTTAGCAGAAGCACTTGTTTTTTTTCTGCTAACCGGTTTTGCAGTTTTCTTTGTTTTAGCTTGCGATTTTTTCTCGGTAGCTTTTGGAGCTACCGGTTTTACTTTATGTTTTCTCGATTTACCAAAAGAGCCTGCAATGATTTTTCCACGTTTTGTTCTTTTATCACCTTTTCCCATCGTATTAAATTTGTTTTGTGCAAAAATACGTAATTATCATTGCTATACAATAATTTTAAACCAACACGTTTTGTAGAAGATTTAAACGAATCGGCTGCTTCTTTTTATGAATAAAAAATTGCAAAAGCATAAATTATGATAAACATTTTTGATAGGTTTGCACCCTCAATGACTTAATAAAATTTATGACACTGATTAAAAGTATTTCAGGAATCAGAGGAACCATTGATTCTGAAGACGGTCTTACCCCATCTGTTATCCGTTTATACACACGTGCTTTTGCCCAACTTATCAGTAGTAATCATGGGAATAAGAAAATAGTATTGGGCCGTGACGGAAGAGCAAGCGGCCGGGAGATAAACGATATTTTATGTTCAACCCTGGAAGATTTAGGATTTGTGATTATTAATCTCGGTCTTAGCACTACACCCACTATCGAATTGGCCGTAGTGGCAGAAAAGGCGGCAGGTGGAATTATCATTAGCGCTAGTCATAATCCCAAAAACTGGAATGCACTGAAACTGCTAAATGGTTCAGGAGAATTTATCAGTGCCGAGGATGGTCAGCAATTACTGGATATTGCCGAACGTATTAAA
Organism: Bacteroidota bacterium; assembly: GCA_024276745.1. Lineage (GTDB taxonomy): Bacteria > Bacteroidota > Bacteroidia > Chitinophagales > S012-47 > JAJRWN01. The sequence goes on along the minus strand of JAJRWN010000120.1, from coordinate 29,009 downwards.
GATACCGGAATCGAGAAATCATCTTTCGGTTCTATACTTGAAAAGCCCAACTATATTGAATATCATATTCAAAAAGTACTTGATTTACCCCTGATAAAGCCCGGGCTTATAGCAGAAAAAAATTACAGGGTGGTTGTTGACACTATAAACAGTACAGGGGCTTTAATTATTCCCCAGCTCTTGAAACGATTGGGAGTAGAACATGTTGAATTGATTAATGCCAGCGTTGACGGGCAATTTGCCCACAATCCGGAACCGCTGGCAGAAAATTTAAATGAACTGTCGCAGCAGGTTACTTTCCACAATGCCGATTTAGGAATCGCTGTGGATCCTGATGTAGATCGCCTTGCTTTTGTTTGTGAAGATGGAAATATGTTTGGCGAAGAATATACCATAGTAGCCGTAGCCGATTATATTTTATCCAAAGAAAAAGGTTCTACCGTTTCTAATTTAAGTTCATCAAGAGCTTTGCGTGATATTACAGAAAAGGCCGGATGCCAATATTTTGAATCGGCAGTAGGGGAGGTAAATGTTGTAAAAAAAATGAAAGAAGTTGATGCGCTGATTGGTGGAGAAGGAAACGGTGGAGTAATCTATCCTGCTTTACATTATGGCCGCGATGCTATTGTAGGAATTGCTCTTTTTCTCAGCTATATGGCCGAAAAGAATAAATCGGTATCAGCACTAAAAGCCGGATTTCCGGAATATTGTATCTCGAAAAACAAGGTAACCCTTGAATCGGATGTTGATATTGATTTGTTATTAGAAAAAATTGCAAAAAAATACAGTCAACAAACTCAAACCGCTATTGATGGTTTGAAAATATATTTTGATCATGATTGGGTGCATCTTCGCAAATCCAATACAGAAGCCATTCTCCGCATTTATGCCGAAAGTAGCATGGAAACTACAGCCAATAATATCGCTTCAAAACTGATGAATGATATCAAAGAGATATTAAGCTGATCTTTTAAATACTACTTGCTTGTAAATGATTAAGCCGGAACGGATAAAAGCTCTACTTTTGAAATTCTAAAAGATTAAGAATGGAAGTATATTTCGACAATACGGCAACCACACCTTTAGATCCTGAAGTATTTGAAGCCATGATTCCTTATATGCAAAAAGATTTTGGCAATCCTTCAGCCATCCATAAAAACGGAAGAAAAAACAGGGTTGCTATAGAAGAATCCCGGAAAACTGTTGCAGCTTTATTAGGTGCGAAGCCTTCAGATATTTTTTTTACTTCCGGAGGTACAGAATCTTCTAATACGGTCATCAATGCCGCTGTTCACGATTTGAAGGTAAAACGTATTATTTGTTCAAGAATTGAACATCATTGTGTTTTGTATCCGGCTCAAAAAATGCAAAAACAATGGGGTATTGAAACCGAGTATGTAGCCTTGCAAGATTCTGGTGAGATTAACTATGAGCATCTCGAAAAACTATTGGCTTCTGAGAAAAAAAATACTCTTGTAAGTCTAATGCATGCCAATAATGAAATAGGAGTAATGAACGATTTGGAAAAAATTGGTTTATTATGTAACAAATATAAAGCCTATTTTCTCTCCGATACCGTTCAAACTATAGGTCATTTTCCCTTTGATTTAAGCAATTTACCGATTCATTTCATCACATCATCGGCCCATAAATTCCATGGTCCTTTCGGTATTGGTTTTTTATATATCCATCCGGAGCTGAAAATATCCCCATATTTCCTGGGGGGTGCTCAGGAACGTAATATGCGTGCCGGAACAGAAAATGTTTATGGTATTGTCGGCCTGACCAAAGCCCTGGAAATTGCCTGTCGCGATCTTGATAAAGATCGGGAAAAAATCACCGCTTTAAGAAAATACATGATTGATGCATTATTAAATAATTTTGAAGATATACGCTTTAACAGCCCACTGGAAGAACCTTTTCTTTATACGGTGCTCAATGTATCATTTCCACCTTCAAAACTGGGCGATATACTAATTTATAATCTCGATATCGAAGGTATTGCCGCATCAGCCGGTTCGGCTTGCAGTTCGGGAAGTAATGTTGGCTCTCATGTGATGAATGCTTTAGGTAAAGATCCTGCCCGCACAGGTATTCGATTCTCTTTTTCGAAATTAAATACCTTCGATGAAGTGGATTATGTAATCGCTACGCTGAAAAAATTATTGTTGCATTAAACCAGTGACTGCAAAAAATCCATCGTATTCGCTCCATCGGCATAATGCCATAAAGCCGGTTTTTGTGCCTGTCCTATAGCTACATATTCCATATTGAGCTTAGTATTACTTGCAATACACTGAATCTGATCCCTTTCCCGGTCGAGCATATCTTCTGCTTCCTCAAGGTTTTTATAATATTCATAATGCAACATGGCAACCGGACTCGCGATGCTTTTATCTTCCTTCAATATCAGATAATTGCTGGCGTAATGCTTTATTTTATTCAATAGCAGGAGGGTCCTGTTATAATCATAATTGTTCTTATATTTATGATGTTGCATGATATTCCCATAAGAATTGAGCACCTCAAAGAAATGATCAAAATCGAAATCTTTTGGGATATATATTTTTGAAACATTTCTGCATCCTAAACCAAAATACCTGAAAATATCCTCACCCAAAGCTTTGATTTGCTCATCATCCATCCGCTGGCTTAATACCGCTACTGCATTTCTGTTTTTTCTGATAATGTGTGGATAATTCGAAAAGTATTGTTCAAAATAAAGGCTAGAATTATTGCTTCCTGTGGCAATGATGGCATCGGCAGTGCTGAGGGTATCTACCCATTGAATAAAATCAGCCATAACGGGCCATATTTTTATTATTTCTTCGATAAGAAAGTATGTGAGCACCCGGTCTTTTGACGAGGTTTTTACCAAAGCCCGGTTGCCACTTGCCAGCACACAAAGTAAATCATGAAAACCGACAAGGGGTATATTTCCTGCCATAACAATACCGATGCCGGCAGGCTGTTTCACCGGAAATACATCTTGATATGGATCAAGCCATTGTTCTAATTTTTCTTGAACAAGCCAACCCCGGGCAATACGGTCTTTCGCATACCGTATTTGCTCATCCGTAAACCATGGATTTTCTGCCGATGCTCTCGATAAAACTTCTTCCGGAAAGAAATCAAAGGCTTTCATTCGCTGCCCCAAAAGACTAAAATTGTCTATAAATTTATGCATGTTGTTGTACGGGTTTAAAAAAAATCTTTCATTTGTCTTCAAATTATAGGATTACCTGTAATTTCGTGTAAAATTAAATAACCTAAAAATATTTGCTTATGGCAATCATGATCACAGATGAATGCATTAATTGTGGCGCTTGCGAGCCCGAATGTCCCAATAATGCAATTTACGAAGGTGGAGTAGAATGGTCTTTTTCGGAAGGTACTTCGCTCTCAGGAGAATACACAAAACCAGATGGTACCGTAGTGGATGCCGATGAAACACACGATGCAGAATCAGAAGATTTTTATTTTATCGTTACCGATAAATGTACAGAATGCGTTGGTTTTCATGAAGAACCACAATGTGCATCTGTTTGTCCGGTTGATTGTTGTGTAGATGATCCTGATCACGAAGAAACAGAAGAACAGCTTTTGGCAAAGAAAGATTCTATGCATTTTTAAATAAGTTTAGCAATTTTTTAATAAAAAAAGCACAACGATTATGTTGTGCTTTTTTTATTTTAATACTCATCAGAAAGCCGTCCTGTATATAAATTCTTTCAAAAGACAATGATATCTGATATCTCTTGTTTTGGTATATTTGTGCAGTAGAAAAAAAGCAAAAAAGACCTGAACAAAAAAAATAAATAAACCAATGGAAACCTTAAAAAACCACGATCTTGTAAAAACAGATTACAAAGAAATTATTTTTGAAAAGCATCCTTGTCTGGATAAAAGCGGACAAAACATTGATGGCCTTTATAATGCCTGGATTATACTCAATAATCCGCAGCAATATAACTCCTATACCACTCAAATGGTTAAAGAAGTGATTCTGGCTATGCGAGAAGCATCGAACGACCGTTCGGTAGTGGCCATTGTTTTTACGGCAGTGGGCAATAAAGCATTTTGCACAGGTGGCAACACAAAAGAATATGCCGAATATTATGCCGGGAACCCGCAAGAATACAAACAGTATATGAGGCTTTTCAACGACATGGTATCAGCCATACTCATGAATGACAAACCGGTAATCAACCGGGTAAACGGTATGCGCATTGGAGGAGGCCAGGAAATTGGTATGGCCTGTGATTTTAGCATAGCTCATGATTTGGCCCGTTTTGGTCAGGCCGGTCCGAAACATGGTAGCGCACCGGATGGTGGTTCTACCGACTTTCTTCCTTTATTTACCGGTATCGAAAACGCGATGTATTCCTGTACCGTTTGCGATCCATGGAGTGCTCACGAAGCTTTGCGATACGGCTTACTTACAGAAATTGTTCCTGCCCTTAAAATGGATGGTGAATTTATTACAAACCCTTTGGTTTATACCAATCGCTGGGTGGATGATAACGGACATCTGGTTTATGGGAAAATGCATACCGGTGCTGCTTTAAGCCATGCCAAAGAAATCTTAAAATCAGGCGAAATCAGCCTGGAAAAACTCGATGAAGCGGTTGAAAAACTTTGTACAAAATTATTATACACTTTTCCAAATTGCTTAAGTAAAACCATTAATTCCATTAGAAAACATAAACTGGAACATTGGGACAAAAACAAAGAAAGCAATCGCGATTGGTTAGCTTTGAACATGATGAGTGAAGGGATGGCCGGATTCCGTGCATTTAACGATGGTCCTAAAAATAATCGTGAAGTTAACTTTGTGAAAATGCGGCAATTACTTGCACAAGGACATCCCTGGGACAATGAATTGCAGGAAGTGATTTCGCCTAATTATATCAAATAACTGCTTGATTATGACAAGCTCTTTTAAAAAAATAAAATTGATTTATGAGCATGATGCAGCTATTGCACGGTTGATTTTAAATGCACCAAAGGCCAATATTCTGGATGCCGGAATGATGCATGAAATTATATTGGTCGCTACCAAGCTACGTGCTGAAAAACAGCTTAAAGCTCTACTTATAGAGGGAGAAGGGAAACATTTTTCGTTTGGTGCCAGTGTTGCAGAACATACCAAAGATAAGGCTGAAGCTATGCTCAATACGTTTCACGAGATGTTTTATCGCCTAAGAGATTTATCCCTGCCGGTCATTGCATCTATCAGTGGTCAGTGTCTCGGTGGTGGATTTGAACTTGCTCTTTTTGCTCATTTTATGTTTGCCGATAAAAGCGCCAATATGGGAGTTCCCGAAATTAAATTGGGTGTATTTCCTCCACCTGCATCCATATTACTTCCACTGAAAACCGGTGTAGGGCCTTCTGATAACCTATTGCTTACCGGAGAAACAATAAATGCCGAAAGAGCCTTTCAGTTGGGTTTAATCAAAGAAGTTTTTCCTGATAAATCCACTATGCAACAAGGAATTGAAGCCTTTATCGAAAAAGAAATTTTACCGAAAAGTGCCAGCTCCCTGCGCATAGCCACCGAAGCAAGCCGTTTGTTTTTTAATCATATTATGGATGTATTTTTAAAAAAACTGCAACAAATATATATCGATGAGTTAATGCAAACCCATGATGCGAATGAAGGCATCACGGCATTTCTGGAAAACAGGCCTCCCGTTTGGAAAAATCAATAATCCTGATTACAGGTTTTCGCTTCAAATAAAAATAAACATATCAATAAATCATATTTTTGCCATTCAATCGTTATGAAGCAAATTCTGACTATGAAAGTATTTCAACCTGCATTTCTTTTTCTGTTTCTATTTATTTCCTCCTTGTCACAAGCACAGCGATTTACCATCAGCGGTTATATCGAAGACGAAAGCTCCGGTGAGAAACTTATTGGTGCCAATGTGTACGATGCCAAAACCTTAAACGGTACTGCCAGTAATACCTATGGATTTTTTAGTCTTACTCTTCCTGAAGATTCGGTAGAATTGGTGATTTCCTATATCGGATATCAACCTTACCGGCAAAAGATTTTTCTCAATAAAAATATTGCTTTACATATTAGATTGAATGCAGTCATTGAATTGAATGAAATTGTTGTTTCCGGTAATAAAACAGAAACTATTGATGAAAAATCGCAAATGTCGGCTGTCAAACTTCCTGCCGCACAAATAAAATCACTACCTGCGTTTATGGGAGAAGTAGATGTATTGAAGGTCATCCAACTGTTGCCGGGTGTACAATCAGGCAATGAAGGAAGCAGCGGATTATACGTAAGAGGTGGTAGCCCTGATCAAAATCTGATTTTACTCGATGGTGTACCGGTATATAATGTGAACCATCTCTTTGGCTTTTTTTCAGTTTTTAATGCCGATGCTATTAATAATGTTGAATTAATAAAAGGAGGATTTCCTGCTCGTTATGGTGGAAGATTGTCATCCGTTTTATCAATCAATATGAAAGAAGGAAATAAAAAAACCTATCATGGCACTGGCTCTGTCGGTATCATAGCTTCCAAGCTTACACTCGAAGGCCCTCTGATTACCGATAAAGCCAGTTTTGTAATCTCCGGCAGAAGAACTTATATCGATTTATTGGCAAAACCTTTTATTGCCAAACAATTTCCTGATGGGGGTGGGGTAGGATACTATTTTTATGATTTAAACGGTAAAATTAATTATGAGCTGAACGAAAAGGATCATGTATATCTAAGTGCCTACAATGGTATTGATAAATTTTACTTCAAAGATGTGTACAGGGATAATCAGGGAAGCAATATTTACGAATCGAATACAGCAGCCCGTTTGGCCTGGGGAAATTTAACCGGAGTGATGCGCTGGAATCATCAGTTTACACAAAAGCTTTTCAGCAATGCTACGGTTAACTACAGCAAATATCAATTTGATGTTTCCGTATCAGACGAAACCCTGCAAGGAATATTGCCGGCTATTGATACCTTTTCTGCCAATTTGCGCTATTTTTCAGGCATCCGCGATTGGAGCGGAAAATTAGATTTTGATTACATACCCGCCCCTAATCATTTTATTAAATTCGGGATAGGAAGCATTTGGCACACCTTTACCCCGGGAGCCATACAATTTAAATTATCTAATACCGGAACTCCACCATTGGACACCACCTTGTCCAACAACAAAACAGTAGCTACCGAATTGGATTATTATCTCGAAGACGATATGAAAATTGGAAACCGCATAAAAATGAATGCCGGTATTCACGGCTCGGCATTTTTAGTTGACGGACAAAATTATTTTTCTGTTCAGCCTCGACTCTCACTCCGTTTTATGATTATACCGGGACTATCGGCTAAAGCAAGCTATGCTCAAATGGCTCAATATATTCATTTACTGACCAATTCAGGAGTAGGGCTTCCTACAGATCTGTGGGTTCCTACCACTAAACGGATAAAGCCTGAAAATTCCTGGCAAATTGCAGCCGGTTTAGCCAAATCGTTTGATCCGGATATTGAAATAAGCCTGGAAGGATATTATAAGGTAATGAATAATATTATCGAATATAAAGAAGGGTCGAGTTTTGTGGATTTAAACGGTACCTGGGAAGACCGGGTTACGGCCGGTAAAGGATGGGCCTATGGCAGTGAATTGTTTATTCAAAAAAAATCAGGCAAAACGACCGGTTGGATTGGTTATACCCTTTCGTGGACTTACCGGCAATTTGCCGATATCAATTTTGGAAAAGCATTTCCTTATAAATACGACCGCAGACATGATGTATCTGTTGCCGTGATGCATAAACTAAATAAATCATGGGACTTTTCGGCTACCTGGGTTTATGGTACCGGAAATGCCATTTCTCTACCCTTAGCTCAGTATCCCTCTATCTCACCCTGGGGAGGGATTTCTCCGTGGACTCCGGAACTTTATTATTACAAAGAAAGAAACGGCTATAGAATGGCCAGTTACCATCGTTTCGACTTTGGAGTTACTTACCATAGAGAAACTCCTTGGGGACAGCATAGTTTGAATTTGAGCGTTTATAATGCGTACAACAGAAAAAATCCTTTCTTTATTTATTACGGATGGGACGACAAGGGAAACCGGGCCTTCACGCAAGTGAGCCTTTTCCCTTTATTGCCTTCATTAAGTTATAATTTTAATTTTTAACTATGAAAAAATTATTATTCATCATATTTCCTTTATTCCTCGTTGCTTGCGAACTAACCGTAGTAATCGACCTTCCAGAACAAGAACCTAAAGCCGTTATCAATGCATTTTTTGCTCCGGATTCGGCATGGCGGGTGGAAGTGGTGAAAAGCCGGGCCATGTACGATACGGCATATCAGTTTTCTCCTTTAAGCAATGCTACCGTAAGGATATTAAAAAACGGTCAGTTCGAGCAACAACTCTCTTTTGATTCGAACCGGGGTTATTTTTATTCAAACCAGCATAAACCGACAGCAGGGGATGCTTATAGTATTGAAGTATCGGATTTATCAATCAAAGATACAGCAAGCGCAATCGATACTATTCCTGCTTATGTAGCTGTAAATAATTTTGTAATTAATAAAAATATCAGCATTACTCCCGAAGGAGATACTCTCAGTGAACTTAAATTTGATATAGACGATCCGGGCGGTCCAAATTATTACAGTATTAATTTACTGGCTTATTCTTCTTCACAGGGTGGTGGCAATCCATTTGTTTGGAATTTATGTTATCAATCAAACGATCCTGTACTTAATTCAGGAAACAACTGGATTCAGGTAGGCATTGGTGATAACAGCATTTGCGAACGTATTTATTTCTCCGATGATTTGATTGACGGCAATAATCATCAATTCAGTTTTAAAGTCAATGCGTTTGATTTGTATGATGTTGACGCTATTTTTATTGTGTTGAGCAGTATCAGTAAGTCTTATTTTAATTATAGCCTTACCCGCGATTTGCAAATCAATACGGGCAGCAATCCTTTTGCCGAACCGGTTATTGTTTACAATAATGTGTCGAAAGGTTTTGGCATATTTGCCGGGTATAATATTGCATATGCTATGCTTAATTTATAATTGAAAGAGGATAAGGGCAAATAGGGCTCCTCCTTGTTATCAGGAATGGGCTTCGGTTTGAATTAATGAGGAAGATAATTGCTGCAACTGTTGCCTGTATAATGCCAGTTTTTTAAGTATTCCTTCTTTTGCATCTGCAAAACGGTCTTTCAAATTGCTAAACAATTCAGTGTAATAGCTAATACCGTTATTCAGGTTTTCGATAAAAGTAAGGAAATACTTTTCCTGCTTGGCCGTCATATCCTGCTTAACTTCTTCAATCCTATCTTTCAGATATTTAATATAAACGTCTATTTCTTTAACAAACATGTTGGGACGGTCGATTCTTTCGATGACGTTTGTCCTTCCGTAAATATGATCAACAAGCTCTTTGAGATGCATGATTTTAGAAAAATAGGCCATATTCGGCCCCGGACATACCGAAACTCCGCTATCTTCTGTTTTGGTGTCGAGTTTATTCACCAATAAAGCACTGGTTCCTAATCCGACACAAATACACGATTTATCTACAATTTTTTCATATTCGGCATGATATGCTTCAGAATCCAGATTTTCCTGTTCAAGCAAATCTATTTTCAGTTTTTGGTATTGTCTGGAAGCCGTACAAATACTTTTTTCGGTAAATTCTTTATTGGAAACCAGATATTTTTTAGGACATGGGCTACCCGGCCGGCCTTTGGCAATTTTAGATAACTTAATCAAATCTTTGCTGTTGCCTTTCAAACTGTTGAAAGGAATACCCAAAGGTGAAATATTGCTCAAATACAAGTCTTTTTCTTTCGCCTCGCATAGTTGTTGCCTGGTTTGTTCATCTACATTGGTGACTTCAGGCACCAATAAAAACGGAGTTGCCCAGCCCACAGAATCTACATCATAATGATCTAATAAAAACTGATGTTCTTCGGCAGTACCGACACCTCCCTGAGCTGTAATTTTAATAGGTAAGATTTCTTCCGGAACCACTTTATCCTTATCGGCTAAGGCCTGTTTGAGAATTGTAAAGATAGCATTGGCCAGGTCTTTGCGTTTTTCTTTAAATTCATGTAAGATTGGTCCCATTAAAAAGCCATCGGTTGCGAAAGCATGACCTCCGCAATTAAGTCCTGATTCAATCCGGTATTCAGATACCCATAGACCTTTTTTGGCAAAAAACCGACCTTGTATGAAAGCTGACCTGTAATCACTTACTTTCAGCACAATCTTCTTTTTTATATTTCCTTTTTCATCCGGATAGAAGTCTTCAAATGCTTCCATATAGCCGTACAGTCTGGGACTCATACCAGCCGATAATACCAATGATGATTTTAAATCGCTTAATGCAAATCCTCTGACTGCTGCAAAAGCATCATTATATTGAATATCTAATTTTTCGCCTTGTTTGTAATTTTCTTTATCCAGCTTAGTCATGATGTTTACATCAATACTTCCCATAGATAATTTATCACTAATCCATTGACCAATTTTATGTAAATCGAAACTTACCGCAGTCAATTTGCTGAATTCTTGTTTCAATGATGAGGATTCGGGCAAAAGGTTGAAATATTCTTTTATTTCGTGACTTTTTTCCTGAGTCACAATTTTCAATTCTTCAAATTTCTTTTCTGCTAGCGCTTTTATCAGGTTTAAGTAGGAAGTGATTCTCTTAGCTCTGAAATCTTCAATTTTATCGGATATTTCCTGATAGGGGAGTTGAAATTTTTCGCAGTACATTTTTCTTAATTTTTCAAGAAGCATGTCGTCAACAAGTGAAATAACCGAGTCAATTCCATAAGGCGATACTCTTAAGGCAGTATCAACCGTAAACCCAATTCCCATTACAGGTATGTGAAATGTATGTGCTTTTAACATATTTTTTTGTAATTCTCTTTTTCTAATGCTATAACGTATTGGTTAATCCTCCGGTTTCTTAAGTTGACAATCGCACACTTTAATCCGGATAATTAATCAAATTGTAAAGATACTTTCTATTCTTTTAAAGGCTTGATTTTATCTACCATTTTTTTCGATTCCTGCGTTTTCCTCCACGATTTTCACGCTTATCACTATCGCCTTTTCGTCTATTTTGGTGATTATCAAAAGAATGGGAATTAGATTTTTTCTTTTTTGAAAAAGTGGGAAAAGCCGGTTTTTCTTTCGAAACTTCGACCTGCATGGAAATACCTTCAAATTCTTTATTGTTCAAGGCATCGATTAATTTTGATTCACAGGAACTGTCGATTTCAAAAAAGGAAAATGTTTTCAGAATTTCAATTTTACCAATTTCGGCATTTCCTGATTTCAGGCTTTCGTTAATAAGCCCGATAAGCCTCAGTGGTGATAATTTATTCTTACTTCCAATATTAATAAAAAGTCGTGTTAAAGGAATTCGATTTTCATTGCTTCTTCCTCTTTCTGTATTTCTATTCCGTCTTTCTTTACGACCGTATTTATCGTTAGCATCAGATCTGTTTTGCTCAGATATATTGATATCTCTGGCATTTTTATAATACTCGAAAAAACGGTTAAATTCTGTTGAGACAAAATGTTTAATCACTTCTTCTTTGCTCATCAAGGCCAGTTTTTCGTAAATAACGGGTAAGAATGGTTCGATTTGCTGATCATTCACTTTTACCTTTTCAATTTTATCAATCAGGGCTAAGAGTTGTTTATTACAGATATCGCTACCCGAGGGTACAAGTTCTTTGGTAAATTGAATTTTAAACTTTTTTTCAATATCTCTGATTCTGCCCTTTTCTCTGGAGTGAACAATTACAATGGAACGGCCACTTTTACCGGCTCTTCCGGTTCTGCCACTCCGGTGCACATATACTTCATTATCGTCAGGCAGATTATAATTAATGATATGCGTCAGGTCGTTCACATCTAACCCGCGTGCGGCTACATCGGTAGCAATAAGCAATTGTAATTGATTTTTTCTGAAACGCCCCATCACTTCATCGCGCTGAGCCTGAGATAAATCGCCATGCAGTGCATCGGCATTATAGCCGTCTTGCATCAATTTATTGGCTATTTCCTTGGTTTCCCTACGGGTACGGCAAAACACAATGCCGTAGATATCCGGATTCATATCTGCAATCCGTTTCAATACCTCGTAGCGGTCTCTTGCATGAACCATATAATAATAATGTGATACATTATCGGCTCCCATATTCACCCGTTCAGCAGCCAGTTCAACCGCATTATTCATGTATTTTCTGGTGATATTCCTGATTGGTTTCGACATGGTTGCCGAAAACAGTAAGGTTTGTTTATCTGCCGGTGTCTCAGCCAGTATGGAATCAAGGTCTTCCTTAAAACCCATACTCAGCATTTCATCGGCTTCATCGAGCACTACGCTGTTTACCTGATCAAGCAATAATTTCTTGCGTTTTATCAAATCCATCGTCCGGCCGGGAGTTCCTACTACAATCTGTGCCCCTTTGTTCAAGGCTTTGATTTGAGGTTGTATGGCTGCTCCACCATAAACGGCTACTATTCCTATTCCCTTAGTGTATTTGGCATAGGCTTTTAAATCGTTGCATATCTGTAAACACAGTTCACGCGTAGGGCAGAGAATAATGGTTTGTGTATGCTTAATGCTTAAATTACTCAGCTGGATAGCCGGTAATCCAAATGCTGCTGTTTTTCCGGTTCCGGTTTGTGCCAGCGCAATTAAATCTTGCTTAGACTTTAATAAATGTGGTATTGTCTTTTCCTGTATCGGTGTTGGTTTTTCAAAACCAAGCTCTTTTACTGCTTTTAATAATCCTTCCTCTAAGCCACTTTCTTCAAATGTAATCATATATACTTTTATAAAAAATAATGTGCAAAGGTAGTGTTATTATCCGGGCTCTTTGTTATTAGATTGTATTGATTTTCAAGTTTTAAGACAGGATTAATAAAATGAATCACTTTTAAAGCTTGTTTTTCAGGACTTAAATGCAGTAAAAAAGCAGGCATTCCACTTCATTTATCATTATAAGACGACCATTAATGCTGTCATCTCTAAGGATGCCCATATCAGGAAATAAAAAAAAATAAGAATACCGGAAGCTGTAGTAAAAGCGCTTTGTGGGCAAAAAAATGGCTGCTTCAAAAGCAGCCATTTTTTAGAATATGCGGAGGAAGAGGGATTCGAACCCCCGAGACGGTTGCCCGCCTGCCGGTTTTCAAGACCGGTGCCTTCAACCACTCGGCCATTCCTCCGGCTGCGAAAATAAGGATATCTCAACGATTTCCTCCGGGTTTTTTTTCGTTTTTATAATGTTGAAAAAACGATACAGATTTAATTCGTCTAAACTGTCTATATTTATTTAATCTTTACAAAATGAATCCTGGTGGCTAAGCATTTGATTTTTCTTCTGGGTAATTGCATGTATCTGCTTGCTTGCACTACGCATAGTGTTTCAGGAACAGAGCCGGTAAAAGACAGTATGAAAACCTTTACCTATGAAAATATTGCGGCTGCTTATACCCGGATGCCCGGAAACATTATTCTACCTCAACATATCGATACCATTTATGCCTGCACTGAACGACATTTACTTTGGTTTGATCGCAACGGACAAATAATCGATTATGCACAGTTTCTGCTAAATACATGCAAAAAAGCAATCCGGCAATCCTGGATTTACCCTGAAGTATTTCAGAAGCTTGTCCTTGGAGGTATGCCAGCTTTAAATGAAGAATATGCACAGGTAATATCAGATCATGATCTTTGGAATCTCGATATTAAACTCACTCGCCTTGCTTATGCATTAGCCCATTTTGAAGCGAAGGGACAGATAGAACCTTTCCGATGGGAGATTAAGCCTGATTCTATTGATGTAAGCGGCTGGATTTGCCAACAATTCAAGCAACATCGTTTCGAATCTTTTGAATCGCTGAATCCTGATATTCTTGGATATGGGGTTTTAATCAATGCACTCGATTATTATTCCCGTTTGAGTAAAAATATCCGCTTCGAACCTATACAAATTGAAAGCAAATTAGAACCGGGCATTGAAGATAAAAGGATAAAACAAATCAGAATAAGACTTGCCATGTTGCTGTCTGATGGTGCCAAACTGCTCCTTTCGCACAAACCCGAATATTTCGATGAAAGCTTGGTGGATGCGGTAAAAGATTTTCAAAAAAACCGGGGCTTGAAAAGTGATGGGACTATCGGATTCAGAACCATGCATTTTTTAAATCTTTCTCCCGATTCGGTCAAAGAAAAGATATTTAAAAATTTAGAACGAATTAAATGGATGCCATCGGTATTTCCGGAGGATGATTATATCCTGGTTAATTTACCCGATTATAAAATCAAAATAATGCATGGAAATCAGGAAATATTCAGCATGAACTGTATCATTGGAAAGTATAAAAACCAAACGCCCGTATTCAGCGATACCATGCAATATCTCGTGATGAGTCCTTTTTGGAATATACCCAAAAGCATTGCTGTAAAAGAAATATGGGGACATGTATCACGCGATCCTGATTATCTGGAAAAACACCACATGCAAGTATTTATTGACGGACAAAACCTAAGCGAAGACAGTATAGACTGGAGTGCTTTCAAACCTAAAGATTTTGAATACCGGATAAAAATCAGGCAGATACCCGGAAAGCATAATTCATTGGGCAGGATTAAATTTATTTTTCCCAACGACCATTGGGTTTACTTGCACGATACCAATGCAAAATATCTTTTTGCCAAGGAAGAACGTGCCTTGAGTCATGGATGTATAAGAATCGAAAAACCACTTGATTTAGCCATGTATGTTTTGCGCGATAATCCTGATTGGGATACCACTAAGCTGCTAAAGGCTATGGATACTACCGCTCCTGAAATTGTACATTTAAAACATAAAATTCCGATTTTCCTGTATTACCTGACGGCCTGGGGTGAGCAGGGTCAACTGCAACTAAGACGCGATCCGTATTTATTGGACCAAAAAATGGACAGCTTGCTTAATGTGTTGCGTTATGCACGAAAATCTGACGATTTGCTGGTAGTTTCGGAAGATATGCATTAATAATATTTTTTGCTTCCGGATATCCGGGAAATACTTTAATAACCGATCTAAGCGATTCGGCTGTTTCAAAAGAATCGTTTGAATCGATATATCCGAATCCAAGATATTCGCCATGTTCTACCGCAACTACGGTTTGCTCTTCAGCATGTCTGCCCCGGTCAATCAGGAAAAATGATTCGGAACCCGTTTGCATGGATTGCATGGCAGCATAAACCCGTTTATTATAATGGCTAATCGATTCCCGGCCAATACATGCACCCTTACAACTGGTTTGATGATAAGCCGGACATGCACCCTGGGTATTTACAAGACCACAAAACTTATAGCACAATGCATATTCTGCAACAATTCGTTTTAAAGCCTGGCGGGCAGTTATCAGATTAGGGAACAATTGTAATTCATATTTTGCTCCGTGTTGTTTATCAATAGCCAAATGTTCATATCCTTTCCGGTCGGTAAAATGAATAATTGCATATTGTTTTGTGCGCTTTTTTAAAGCATTATTAAAATCAGGCCACCATTTTTTAATTTCAGACAATTCGAGCAATAGTGCTGCCAACTCCGAACCCGTAATTTCATAGCTAATCTCATAAATCCGGCTCATTAAACCCAGTAGATTACGTTTCACAAAACCATTGTTAAAATGCTGTGTAACACGTTTTTTGATATTGATAGCTTTACCTACATAAATCACCTTACCGGCCTTATCATGAAAATAATATACTCCGGTAGCTTCAGGTAATTTCCGAAACTGCCGATAGCTTATATTGGGAGGTAGTTTCAGTTCACCATTTTTGTTTTTCAGCATTTTTTCAATCATTCCCTTATGGTCTGCTGCAAGCATTTGATGAAACAGCAGGGTAGTGGCATAAGCATCGCCCATAGCACGATGCCGGGCATGATTATTAATATTAAAATGTGTGCAAAGTTTTCCTAATCCATAGCCATTTAATCCGGGATAAATCTTCCGGGAAATTTTTACCGTACAAAGTCTTTTGGCTGAAAAATCAATACCCAATGCTTTAAAATGGTTTTTGATAAAATTATAATCGAAGGAAACATTGTGAGCCACAAAAATATTTTCATTCAAAAAAGCAAATAATTCATCGGCAATATCTGCAAACAACGGTGCATTCGCCACCATTTCATTAGTAATGCCTGTCATGCTTACAATAAAAGGTGGTATCTCCTCCTGTGGTCTTACAAGAGTTTGAAAAGTGTCTATTATTCTTTTCCCATCAGTTTTTACCGCAGCTACTTCGGTAATCCCATTCTGATTTGCTTTACCACCGGTGGTTTCAATATCTACTACTATATACATCAGGCAGCAAGATAAAACGAAAAATGCAGATTATTCCAGCTTTAAGTAATCAATTTTTAAATAATGGCAAAGATGATTTTTATACCCGATTAAGTCTGCAACAACAGCTATTTTAGCACATTCAAGAATTGTATTAAATAATGGAGAATAAAATCAGAGAATCACGGCTAAGAAGTTTTTTAAAAGCTTTATCCTGGCGTGCCATTGCAACCGGAACAACTTTTATGTTAGCCTACCTGGTATTTAGCCAGTCAGACTGTGAAGACGTTATGGAAAAGTCAACACTGGTAGCCGGTCTCGAGTTGTTTATCAAATTGGCCTTGTATTATTTTCATGAACGTTTGTGGCAGGAAATGCCGGTGGGTACCATTCGAAAGTTATTTGGGGTCAAGCGGTAGGATATTTTTCCAATACTTCTGCTACTGTAAACATACTTCCACCCGCATAAATAGTATCCTTTTCCCCGGCTTCATGTAAGGCGGCATTCAAGGCTGCTGAAATACTTGGAAAAACTGAACCGTAGATACCTGAATTAGCAAATGCTTTTTTCAATTTTGAAGCAGCTAATGCTCTGGGAATCTTTGCTGCTGAAAAGTAGTATTTTGACTTATCATTTGGGAAAAGCTGAACAATCGCATCTAAATCCTTGTCCTGTACAACGGAAAGTATAAAATGCATTTTCATTGATTCAATAGCCCTAAAAGCTTTTAATGAAATATTTAGTCCGGCCATATTATGAGCTCCATCGGCAATCAGCAAGGGATGATGACTCAAAATTTGCCATCTGCCCCGGAATCCGCTTATCTTTCTGAAATCATGCAATGCTTCGAGCATCACCGTCCGGTCTGTTTGATAACCCATACTTCTTAAAAGTTCTGCAGCCTGAAACACAGGAGGAAGGTTTTTAATTTGGTAGGGTGCACGTGAATGTATGGTGCAGATATAATTCTTATTTCCACTTAAATCGTTGACCTTAAAGGATGTAGTATCGATTTCTTGATGTATTATTTTAAGCTTAAACCTTTGATCTGCAAAAGAAATGGAAGCTGATTCTTTACGGGCTTTCTCCAAAAAAACTTGTTCTACTTTCTTTTGTGTTTCACCAATAATGACCGGTACTTTGTATTTGATTATACCGGCCTTTTCTCTTGCAATTTCAATCAAAGTATTGCCCAGCATTTGAGTATGATCAAAACTGATATTACTGATAATGCTAAGAATAGGTGTGATGATATTTGTAGAATCAAGCCTTCCTCCCAGGCCGGTTTCAATCACGGCAACATCTACCTTTTCATCGGAAAAATGCTTAAAAGCCATGGCTACGGTCAATTCGAAGAAAGAGGCTTTAAGTTGCTTAATTTCCTCTTGAATATGATTAACAAAATGAATGACTGAATCCTCTGAAATAAGCTTTCCATCAACTTTTATCCTTTCTCTGAAATCCAAGAGATGAGGAGAAGTATAGAGTCCGGTTTTATATCCGGCATGTTGCAATACCGCGGCCAGCATGTGGGCAATCGATCCTTTGCCGTTGGTGCCTGCAATATGAATGCAGGGGAAAGTATTCTGTGGGTTATCCATGCAGGTACACAACTGCCTTATATTAGTCAAATCTTTTTTAAAAGCAAACTTCCCAATGCGCTGATACATGGGAAGTTGCCGGTATAAAAATGATAAAGTCTCTGTATAATCCATTAATGCTTACATCCCGAATTTAACGGAAATAAGGGCCGACTGTCTCGGGCTTTTGCTATCCGGGGAATATTTTAATTTCATGGCTGTTTTTTTAGCCAATGCTATCAGCGAATGGTCGGTAATCGTACTGTTTTTAGCAAAATATTCAGCACTAATCACTTTACCATTTGCATCAACAATTATTTTCAATCGTACAATGCCTTGTTCTGCTCCCGAATAATAATTGGTTGGTTTATAAACCAAGCCTCTTCCTTCAATATCAAATCCTGAACCTTGATTACCCAAACCGGTATTATTCCCTTGATAATTAGGTCCGTTGCTACCGTCTTGCTGGCCTTTATTGCCCAACCTATCAGCAGGATCGTTACCCTGGCTATTCGAATTGCTATTATTTGAATTACCCGTAAAAAGTTTATTCTGGTCAACAACCGGTTCCGGATCGGGAACAGGCTCCGGTTTGCTTTGCTCTACCGGTTTTGTGGTTTCATTCGTTTCGGTAGGCTTGTTTTGTTCTTGCTGGGTATTTACTTCCGTAGCATTTACATCATTGCTCGACTCAATATTTTCTACCTGCTCAACACTACTGGCCTCAGGTTGAGCCTGTTGTTCTTCAATAACTTCCTGTTTTTGAGGTTCAACAGTGCCCGAACCATAATCGGTAGTACCGAAATTGACAAAAATGCCTTCTTCAGGCGGTGGAGGATAAGGACCATACAGGCCAATAAATATAGCTCCGATAATAATTAAAAGAGTAAGCAGGGCAGTAATAATTCTGCTTTTCCGTTTGTTAGCTTCTTCTACTTCCGGTTTTAATAAATAATCAGTTGCCATAATAAACCTCCTACTATTTTTTTGGATCGGCCGATAATACTAGTTGTACCTGCAAATCATTGGCCAAATCGTATAATTCAACCAAACGTTCTATTGATAAAGATTTATCCATATCAAGAATAACAACCGGATCATCTTCACCTGCAATTTTATTACGCAATACTCCTTCAAGCGTTCCAAAGGTAACTGCTTGATTATCGACATAATACCTTAATTGATCGGTCACGGTAATGTGTGCTACCGGTGTAACAGAAGTTTTCATACTCGTTTTTGGCCTTTTTATAGGTACTGCACTTGGTGTTACCATTCTTGATGTGATTAAAAAGAATATCAATAACAAAAATATAATGTCGGCTAAAGACGACATATTAAAATTTGGGTCTACTTTATTACGCATTTTCATGCTCATGATGCCGGTTCTTGTAGTAAATCAATAAATTCGACTGAAGTCATTTCCATCCGGTAAATTACTTTTTCCACCATAGAAACCAAAGTGTTGTAACCAATGTAAGCAATAATACCGATAACCAGTCCGGTAGCGGTAGTAACCAAAGCCTGGTAAATATCATTAGCTAGTAAATCGGCTCCACCTTCTCCACCGGATTGAGCCAGATTATAGAAAGCTCCAATCATACCCATTACCGTACCCAGAAAACCAAGCATAGGTGCCGCACCGGCAATGGTTGCAAGCCCTGCAAGTCCTTTTTCTAATTTATAAATCTGAAGCTTTCCTACGTTTTCCACAGCTACTTCTATGTTTTTTAAAGGACGACCGATACGCATCAATCCCTTTTCAATCATACGTGCGATGGGCGTATCACTGTTTTTACATAAAATTTGTGCAGCATCAATATTTCCATTCAATACATTATCACGAATATTATTGACAAAATTAGGATCAACCTTTGCCGCTTTCTTTATGGTAAAATACCTTTCGAAAAAGATATAAAAAGCAATGATCAATAAAATTGCCAGCGGAATCATGATAACACCGCCCTTTAGCAATAATTCAAATAATGAAGTAAATGCAGGTCCATCGGCCATTTGAGTAGAATCAACCTGAAGTAATACAAACTGAAACATAGTTTTTGTGTTTGATTTTTATCAACGATTTAAAAGAATAAAATGGTATTTGAGCTTATAAACAAGCAATTGTAATACCGGTTAAAAAATGTGCTTGAAAATAGTGATTAATCTGAATACCCGGGTGCTTGATTTAACCACATTAGGCATATCAGTAACGCTATCTACCGTATAGTTTAGTATACAAAACGAAAATGAATTTTTATCTGAGCTGAAAACGGTGTTTATCCACAGCTAATTATTGCCCGTTTTGAATGATAGTCTTAGTCAATTTGGCTATCTTTGCGAGGTTTTAAAAATAGCTGTTTGCACAAATAGAAAAATGCATATTAAACACAAATAAATGTCAGAAAACGAAAGAGAAAGAATAATATCCATCAATATTGAAGATGAAATGAAAACAGCCTACATCGATTATTCGATGTCAGTAATCGTTTCAAGAGCTATACCGGATGTAAGAGATGGATTAAAACCGGTGCACAGAAGGGTATTGTTCGGAATGTCAGGCCTGGGATTAACTTATAATAAACCCCATAAAAAATCGGCCAGAATAGTAGGGGAGGTATTGGGAAAATATCATCCACACGGAGATTCATCCGTGTATGATACTATGGTAAGAATGGCTCAACCCTGGTCATTAAGAAACCCTTTGGTTGACGGACAAGGTAACTTTGGATCGGTAGATGGCGACAGCCCGGCAGCTATGCGGTACACAGAAGCCCGTTTGCAAAAAATAGCCGAGCAATTGCTTAAGGATATTGAAAAAGATACCGTTGATTTTAATCCGAATTTTGACGATACCCTTAAAGAACCAAGTGTATTGCCAACAAGATTACCCAATTTACTTTGCAATGGAGCTTCAGGAATTGCCGTAGGAATGGCCACGAATATGTTGCCACACAATTTAGGAGAAGTGATTGACGGAACAGTTGCATATATTGACAATAATGACATCAGCATTGATGAACTAATCAAATTTATAAAAGCACCTGACTTTCCAACCGGAGGTACAATTTACGGCTACGAAGGAGTGAAGCAAGGATTTGAAACCGGCAGGGGCAGGGTAGTGGTAAGAGCAAAAACTGAATTTGAACCGGGCGAAAATGGCCACCACGATAAAATAATTGTAAATGAAATTCCTTATCAGGTCAATAAGGCAAATCTGATTATCAAAGCGGCCGAATTGGTCAATGATAAAAAAATAGAAGGAATTTCAGATATCCGCGATGAAAGTGACCGAAACGGAATGCGCATTGTATTTGACCTGAAGCGCGATGCCATGCCTAACGTGGTACTGAATAAACTCTTTAAATACACACCATTGCAGGCATCCTTTGGTGTGAATAACATTGCCTTGGTACATGGTCGCCCTGAATTGCTGAATTTGAAAGACATGATCAGGCATTTCGTAGATTTCAGACACGAGGTGGTTACCAGACGTACCAAATTTGAACTCAAAAAAGCAGAAGATCGTGCTCATATACTCGAAGGTTATTTGATTGCACTCGATCATCTTGATGAAATCATTAAAGTGATAAGGGCTTCTGCCACACCTGATATTGCACAAGAAAGTCTGAAGAAACAATTTAGTTTATCTGACATTCAGGCGAAAGCAATACTTGAGATGCGCCTGCAGCGACTCACCGGTCTGGAAAGGGATAAGATTAAGAAAGAATATGAGGAAATTCAGGCAAAAATTGATTGGTGTCATAAAGTGTTGAGTGATGAAAGCATGCGAATGGGTATCATCAAGGACGAGCTTATTGAACTAAAGAATGAATTTGCAGACGAGAGACGCACCGATATTGATTTTGCAGGAGGCGAATTCAGCATTGAAGATATGATTCCTAATGAAGAAGTTGTTATCACCATTTCTCATCTGGGATATGTGAAACGCACCTTGGCCAGCGATTACAGAATGCAGCATCGCGGAGGAAGAGGCTCCCGCGGAAGCACTACCCGGCAGGAAGATTTTATTGAGCAGTTATTTATTGCCTCTACCCACGATTGGTTGTTATTTTTCACAACTGCCGGACGTTGTTACTGGTTGCGTGTATATGAAGTGCCCGAAGGAGCTAAAACCTCTAAAGGCCGTGCTGTTCAAAACTTAATTAATATACCGGGAAACGACAAAATTAAAGCCTACCTGAAAGTTGAAGACTTAAAAGATGAAGCATATATCAATAGTCATTATGTAGTATTCAGCTCGAAAAAAGGTGTTATTAAAAAGACCTTATTGGAAGCTTTCAGCCGGCCAAGACAAAACGGCATCAATGCATTAACTATCCGGGAAGGTGACGAATTACTTGAAGTGAAAGAAACTGACGGAAACAGTCATATCCTGCTTGCTGTGAAATCGGGCCGCGCCATTCATTTCCCTGAAGCTAAAGTTCGCTCTATGGGCAGATCTGCTGCTGGTGTTAAAGGGATTACCCTGGCTAATGATAAAGATGAGGTGATTGGTATGGTTTGTGCGAATCCGGAGCTGGAAGATCAGTCAATCCTGGTTGTCTCAGAAAAAGGATATGGAAAAAGATCTCGAATTGACGATTATAGATTTACAAATAGGGGAGGCAAAGGCGTTAAAACAATCCAGATTACAGAGAAAACCGGACGACTGATAGCTATTAAAGCAGTTGGTGATGATGACCAACTGATGATTATTACAAAAAACGGAGTAGCTATACGAATGAATCTTGATAAAATAAGAATTATGGGGAGAGCTACCCAGGGAGTAAGACTTATTAAAATTGATCATGACGAAATTGCCGATGTAGCTCGTATTGAATCCACACAAGAAAACGAAAATGAAGAAGAAACCTCATCAAATACAGACGAATAAATTGATAAACTTAAAACTTGATTGAATGAAACGTATTTATTTATTTGCTTTAATGATATTTGCTTTCAGTACTGTTTTTCAGGCTCAACCCAGCAAAGTAACCACCGCAAGCTTTGCCATGCAGGATGGCGATTTATCGAAAGCAAAAGAAGCAATAGATTTGGCGGTAGTACATAAAAAAACAGCAACCGACCCCAAAGCATGGTACTACAGAGGACTTATTTACAAAAAGATTTATCTGGATACTGCTCAGTATAAAGACCTGGATACTAATTCTTTAGAGAAATCTCATGAATCATTTCTTAATGCTATAAAGTTTGATACAAAAAATAAATACAAACAGCTTAGCCTGATCAATGGCATCGATTTTATCTATCGGGTATATTACCTGAAAGGCGATGATAGCAGAAATGCTAAAAACTTTGATAAAGCTTATGAAAACTACAAAATAGCCCATGAGACAAACCTGTATTTATTGCAGGAAGAAGCTGCCGTAATGGATACTACGGTTTATTTTTTGGAAGCTTATTCAGCCGATAGAGCAGGAAAAGATGATATAGCAGCTACACTATATAACAAATTGCTGAACCTAAAATACAGGTTACCACTCTTTTACGAGTTATATTCCGAAATGTATCTTCAAGACAGTATCGACAAAGCTTTGAAAATAATACAAACGGGCAGAACTGAATTTCCTAATAACGATAAATTAAGAATAGCCGAACTGAATGCATATCTAACGGCAGGAAGACAACAGGAAGCACTGGACAAATTTGAATTGGCTGCCCGGGAAGAGCCAGATAATGCCGATATTCAATTTGCACTCGGAACAATCTACGATGTGATGCATGATAAAGCCATAGAAAGTAAAGATGATTCTTTAATAAAAATGTATCGCGATAAAATGGTTGCTGCCTATAAAGCGGCCCTTAAAGCAAATCCTGACCATTATAAAGCAGGATATAATTTAGGCGTTTTGTATTTTAATGAAGCCATTGAAATTGCTAAGGTGATGAATAATTTGCCATTGAATGACCAGAAAGGTTATCAGGATTTGATGACTAAAAGAAATGAAAAACTGGAAGAATCATTACCTTTTCTTGAAAAATCATTCCAAACCAAATCCGATGATTTTGATACCGTTACAGCACTTAAAGAAATCTATGTTTGGTTGAAATTGTATGACAAAGCCAAAGAGATGCAAGCCATTCTGGATGGTGCAAACGGACAATAGACAAAAATCATTTTTTACCGGAAGAAAGAGACTTTCTGCTGAGGGTCTCTTATTTATATAGCCTATTTTAGTGCAATTTTTTGGCAATAGGTTGGTAGTTCAAAAATTTAACTTAACATAATATTAATTATGTAACAAAAGGAGAAAAATAAGCCGCTTACTAAAAATCAGGCAAAATGCAATATTTCACTTAATTTCGGCTTTTAATAAAAACACCATTAATTTATGAAACGAATTTCATTCCTCCTCGTTTTAATTTTTTATTTAAGTGATATAAGTGCACAGGGGTTTATTGTAGGTGCTACCGGTCAGTCAGGATTAATTTATCCGATAAAAGAAAACCAAAATGTTGCTTTGAATGCAGTAATTATCGATATGCTTGAATTTCAAATTAACTATACTTCAGATCATTTTCCGGTACCTACAGCGAGGTTCAAGACTTTATATTCGTTTAAGAACAAAGGCGACAACTACGAGTATGTTCCTTGTTACATGCCCATTAAAATATATTTCACAAATTTCGATCGTCAGGGCCGTTCGCGTATCTATGATTATTTGGCTGATATTATGCCTGATTTATTTTTAAAAAATGGTTCCGGTCAGGCTATTTTACAACATATCAAAGAGCAGTTTGGACATCGCGTATTTATCAGGCGCTATTTAAATGTAGAAGATTTGGATAAATTTAATATTGCTATTAATTTAAAATTAAATGATAAAGTAATTAATATTCAAAAGGCTATAGCCGAATTCCGTTTGTTAAACAATCAGGAAGGAGATGAAGATGCGGTATTGGAAATGAGCTTAAACTTACAATTTGATTTACAATTACAACCTCAGGGCAGCGGACAACTTATTATGAGCTATCAATTACCTGCCTTTGATTCAGGATTAGGTAACGACAAATATTTTGAATCATTTTTTATGGGTTCAGGTCAGAAATGGGTTGATAATATCGACCGGGTATATTTCGTATATCCTGCTTTGGGAGCCAGCCTTACTTTTCCCTACTATATTGAATATACTTTACAGGACTTGGGTTTTGATCAGAAAGTAGCCATTTTGAAAGACCATAAACCTGAACAATTTGAAACCATAGGCTTCTATCATATTGAAGGGAATAAATGTGACGACTGCAATACCCAAAATTACAGTTCAAGTATTTACTGGCCAAGTGCATTAAAATCAATTTCGGCTTCTTCCTGGCTTAAGACAGAAAAAGAAATTCCCAATACCTGCCTCTCTCCTATTCCATTTGTAACTATAGGTAAATGGGTGCCGGCTTTTGAAGAAGGTGCAGGCCATACAGGTCTTGGATTTCTTAGCGATACGGTAATCAATCAATGGTCGGGATTGCACGGTAATGCTGCCGGATTAAAAACAACTTGCAAGAACGGTACTTCTTCGGTATTAATCAACGATTATCATCATCCTGTCTGGGCATTTGATATAGCACCGGATTCCATCGGATATTTATCCAATCGGAAAGAAGCGCACTTCAATAAGAAAACATCTTGGTGTGAAGGGGTTAGAGGACAGGGTATCAACCAATATCTGGAAATAGAGATCACTCAGCCGGTTGATAAAATAAAATTTTGGACAGGAAACATGGAGAGTGATGATAAATATAATGAAAACAGCCGGGTAAAGAAATTTGTGCTTACCCGGGTTGGCAGTAATTTTAGAAAATTATTGGTTTTTTCAGATTTACATATCAGCACATCGCTTGACGAGCATCTGGAAGCGGGTAAATACCGCTTCACCATCACCTCCGTCTATCCTGGTACAAAGTATCAAAACACATGTTTCTCAGGTCTGCAACTTAGTTTCACGCTTGATGATAAATGGTTTCAGAGTGCTTATGCAGCATTAAGAAAATATTAAGATTTTTATTCAACAGACTATACGGTTTGCGTGAAATAATTGCGCTATCTTTGCCAGGTTTTTGAAAATTATTTTCTAGTATAAATATGCCTAATTTCTCCATTAACGCCATCAACCGGCAATTTGATTTCCGACTGGCAGGCCGATGGTTAATTCTCGGTTCGGTGGTCGGTGTAGTCAGTGGTTTGGGTGCCATTTTATTTCAATCGGGGCTTTCATTGCTTCAGGAACTTACGGTAGTTCACTGGATGGGACTTTCGCCCGGTTCGGCAGGTGGAGAATCGGCCTTGGTATCATTTGTAAAAGGTCCTTATTTCCCTGTTTTAGTATTGATTATACCTGCTTCCGGTGGACTATTGTCCGGTTGGCTTGTATATACATTTGCACCCGAAGCCGAAGGTCATGGTACTGATGCCGTTATCAATGCCTATCACCGGCAGAGAGGAATTATTAATCCCAAAGTACCTATTATTAAATTATTTGCCTCTATCATCACGATTGGTACCGGTGGATCGGGCGGAAGAGAAGGTCCCATTGCACAAATAGGCTCTGGTTTTGGTAGTTTTTTAGCAACCCGGATGGGACTTAATACCCGTACCAGAAGGTGGTTATTGGCAGCCGGTATGGGAGCGGGTATTGGCAGTATTTTCCGGGCCCCCCTTGCAGGTGCTTTGTTTGCCGCTGAAGTGTTGTATAGCGACCCTGAAGTTGAGTCTGAAGTTTTGCTTCCGGCTACGGTTGCTTCCATTATTGCCTATTCGGTATTTAGTCTTGCTTTTGGTTGGGGACATATGTTTATTGCTCCCGATACTCTTGGATTTTCCAATCCGCTTGAACTGATACCTTATCTTTTAATGGCGGTGGTGCTTGCCCTGGCAGCTTTATTCTATGTGAAAATTTTTTATGGGATTAATAAGCTCTTCAAAGGGTTGAAAATACCCAATATGTTTAAACCTGCCATTGGTGGTTTACTTACCGGTATTACTGCTTTTGTCCTTATTACTGCATTCAACGACAGAAGCTATGTGGTTGATGTGATGAGTGGTGGTTATGGTATTATTCAGGAAGTTTTATCAAATGGACTTACCCACGTAAGCATTACTGTGTTATTGGTGATTGGTGCCGCCAAAATTTTAACTACTTCGTTCTCAATCAGCTCAGGAGGGAGTGCCGGTGTTTTCGGGCCGTCAATGGTAATCGGAGGTGCGCTTGGTACAGCTATGGGATATATATTTCAAATGATAGCACCGGATTTGATACAGCATCCTGCCGCTTTTACTATTGTAGGTATGGCCGGTTTTTTTGCTGCTGCGGCCAATACTCCTTTATCCACCATCATTATGGTCAGTGAATTAACCGGAAATTATGAATTACTTATGCCTACCATGTGGGTATGTTCCATTTCATTTCTGGTAGCTAAAAAATGGAGTATTTATCAAAGTCAGGTACCTAATCATAATTATTCTCAAGCTCATTTCGGGAAAATGGCACCTGATATTTTAAATACCACCCGGGTGGTAGATGCCTTCAAACGTACCCGGAATTTTACTTGTGTTCCGGAAGATTGTTCTATTGAAGATATATACAAAATTGTTGACGAAAGCCGGCAAAGAATTTTTCCGGTTATCGATAAGAAAAACAATCTAATCGGTGCTTTTAACATTGAAGATGTCACTCATTTATTGCAGGAGCCTGCCGCTCATTTGGATTCGGTGACCAAACTGATGCACACTAAAATTGCAACTGTTACAAGCGAAGATATGTTGCAAAAAGCTTACGCCCTGATGCGCGATAATTTTACCAATGAGATTTTGGTAGTTTCAGAAGGTGAAAAACCTCAGGTTTTAGGACTTATTACCAGTGCCGACATCACCTTAATGTATAATCGAAAATTATCTGAAATTAAATTTGGCGAAACACATCAGGAAACCGTTCCCGGTGAAGAAAGCCTGGTTCAGCAGCTTTCACTCAACAAACTGGTTGAAAAAGATTTACTACCTGTCCGGGTAGATGCAACACTTGGCGATTTGGTGCAATTAATTGTTCAATCCAAACGAAATCTTTTCCCCGTTTTGGATCAAGATTCAAAACTTGCCGGTATTATTATGCTCAGCGATGTAAGGAAAATAATGTTCGATAAAGACCAATATGATACCATGAAAGTCGGGTCTTTGATGAAAAAGGTACCCGCTATTATTTTTGAAAAAGAATCAATGAATAAAGTATTTGCTAAATTCGAAAAAACCGGTGCATGGAATCTGCCTGTTGTGAAGAAAAGTGGTAAATATGTTGGAATGATTTCAAAATCCCGCATCTTTTCTTCATACCGGCACGCATTAATCCATGCTGCCGAATTATAAGTAAACAGAATACCATGGATAATCTTTCACTCCAAAACAGTGTACTTCCTTTATCGCTACTGGCCGCTTTACTCACTGGATACTTACTCTATTTTAGATTAATGCACCGCATTAAAAAAGACAAGCCCATCCGAATGGTTTTTCTTCAAAAAATGGAAGGTATCGTATTGATTACAGCTTTTCCTTTGCTGATTTTCTTTCTGCTCGGCAAAGGTGCAAAAATACCCGGTCTGCATTTTAGATTTACTTCGTTTGAGCTTTGGTGGTCAATGGCTTTGAGTGCTGCCTTAATCTTGCTGAATTATTTTGCCACACAGAAAGCTGATAATTGGAAAATGTATCCTCAAATCAGGCTAAACAATTGGACTCCGTCTCTTATAGTTGTCAATGCTTTTATTTGGATAATATATTTGTTAGCCTACGAACTGGTTTTCCGTTCATTGCTCCTTTTTATCTTTGCCGATTGGATAAGTCTGTGGCCTGCCATTATAGTCAATGTTATTGTTTATGCGCTGGTACATTTACCAAAAGGAATAAAAGAAGCTGTTGGCGCCATACCCTTTGGTATTATTTTATGTTTGCTTTGCTGGCAAAGTGGTAGTTTTCTAATTGCTTTTTTTGCACATCTTGCCCTGGCATTATCAAACGATTATTTTAGTGTGTATCATAATCCAAATCAGAAATTTG
>JAJRWN010000119.1 GCA_024276745.1 Bacteroidota bacterium | reverse complement strand
CCAGGCAAGCCGTTGTGTTTTCCAATATTCAAACCATTTCATTTCTTCGCCCGGCCTGACGAAAAACTGCATTTCCATTTGCTCAAACTCGCGCATACGAAACAGCCATTGACGGGCTACAATTTCGTTGCGGAAAGCTTTGCCCGTTTGTGCAATCCCAAAGGGGATTTTTTGGCGGGCAGATTTTTGGACATTCAGGAAATTAACAAATATTCCCTGAGCCGTTTCGGGTCTTAGATAGAGTTTGGAAGCATCACCGGCAACAGAGCCAAGCTGAGTACTGAACATGAGATTGAACTGCCGAACATCGGTCCAGTTGCGCGAACCGGTATCAGGATCGGCAATGCCCAGGTCTATGATTAATTGCTTCAGTTCATCGAGTTGCTCCGATTCGAGTGCAGCTTTCATCCGCGATTCGGCAGCCTGAATTTTATCTCTGTATCCAAGAACACGCGGGTTAGTTTGCAGAAACATTTTTAAATCAAAATCATCGCCAAAACGTTTGGCCGCTTTCTTGGCTTCCTTGTCAATTTTGGCTTCTTGTTTGGCGATCCAGTCTTCAACCAGCACATCGGCACGATAGCGTTTTTTGCTGTCTTTATTATCAATCAAAGGATCGTTAAAAGCATCGGCATGGCCCGAAGCTTGCCAAACACGTGGTTCCATAAAAATAGCTGCATCAAGGCCAACAATATTTTGATGCATTTGAACCATGGCTTTCCACCAATACTGACGGATATTATTTTTCAGTTCTACACCATAGGGGCCGTAATCATATACGGCACCCAGGCCATCATAAATTTCGCTGGAAGGAAAAACAAATCCATACTCCTTTGCATGCGATACAATTTTTTGAAAAAGGTCATTATTATTTGCCATAAGCGCAAAGATAGACAGATAGGCGTAATGCTGCATAAAGGGAAATGAAATAGAGTGGTGTATTGCTTACTTTTGTTGATGGTTCTATATCGTTTCGAAGTATGTCAGTAATTGTAAAAGATTTGGTAAAAGATTTTGACGGTCAAAAGGCTGTTGACGGAATATCGTTTTCGATAGGAAAAGGAGAAGTAGCCGGTTTTTTGGGTCCTAATGGAGCGGGTAAATCGACCACTATGCGTATATTGGCTTGTTTTCAGCCACAAACGGCAGGACGTGCGGAAGTAGCCGGTTTTGATGTGGTGAAAAATAGCATGGAGGTCAGAAAAAGGCTGGGTTATCTGCCCGAGCAAAACCCACTGTATCCTGCCATGTATGTACGTGAATATTTACAATTTATAGCCCGGTTGCATCATCTTGGCAAGCAATCTAATCAGCGTATCGAAGCCATGATAGAACAAACAGGATTGGGCAATGAGCAGCATAAAAAAATCGGACAATTATCAAAAGGTTACCGGCAACGGGTAGGGCTTGCACAGGCCATGATTCACGATCCGGAAGTGTTGATACTCGATGAACCCACATCGGGTCTTGATCCGAATCAATTGGCCGATATCAGGAAGCTGATTAAAGAAGTTGGCAAAGATAAAACGGTAATACTTTCAACACATATCATGCAGGAAGTACAAGCCATCTGCCAGCGTGTGCTAATCATCAATCAAGGAAAGCTCGTGGCCGATGATCCCATCGGACAATTGCAATATCGTATGAAAAGCGGGCAAGTGACCATAGTGGGTCTGAAAGAAAAAGCTGAAAACAATTTGTTCGAATCTATTGAAGGGATTATAAAAGTGAAAGCAATAGACCGGCATACCTGGCAATTGTTTAGCCAAACAGGATTTGACCCACGCGAAGAAGTTTTCCGCATTGTGAAAGAAAAGGGATTGACTTTGATGGATTTGCATCAGGAGCAACAAAGCCTCGAGGACGTTTTCAGGCAATTGACCACAAATAATAATCAGGCAAAGGAATAAATTATGTGGACGATATTCGGCAATGAAATAAAATCATTTTTCAATTCGGTGACAGGCTATCTTGTCATCAGTATTTTCTTGTTTATTACCGGACTTTTTGTATGGATATTTCCAACCTATAACGTACTGGATGGCGGATTTGCCACTTTAGACGGATTTTTTGATTTTGCTCCTTTGATTTTTCTTTTTTTAATACCGGCCATCACGATGCGCAGTATAGCGGAAGAAAAAAGCAATGGAACATTAGAGTTTCTGACCACCAAGCCTTTGAGCGATTTCAGTTTGCTAACCGGAAAATATCTGGCTGCTTTTGCTTTGTTTATATTTTCTCTTTTACCCACCCTTATTTATGTGTGGACCATTAGTCGCTTAGCCAATCCGGCAGGAGATATTGACACCGGAGCCATAGTAGGGTCTTATATAGGCCTGATATTCATTGGAGCAGCCTATACCGCTATCGGGCTATTCGCCAGTAGTATCAGCAACAAGCAGGTTGTAGCTTTCCTTATTGGTTTATTCATTTGTTTTATCGCCTTTTATGCTTTCGATTTTTTAAGCAATATCAGTGCTTTCAACGGTTCGCTTGATTATACCATAAAGAATATCGGACTGCAGGCCCATTATGCATCCATCAGCCGTGGAGTGCTTGATACCCGCGATGTAATTTATTTTTTAACCTTCGTTGCCCTCTTTATTACGGCATCAAAAACAGCCCTTGAAAGCAGGAAATGGTAAAAACCACATCACATAAAAAACACTCACTGAATGCACTAGCAATTACCTTGATGGTCATTATCTTGGTGAATGTATTGTTTGCCAGACATTTCCTGAGGTTCGACCTAACTCAGGAAAAACGCTTTAGCATTACTAAAGCCACAAAAAATTTATTGCATGATCTTGACGACCGGGTATATATAACTATTTACCTGGCAGGAAAATTACCTGCCGAATACAAACGGCTGCAAATTGCCGTTGCCGAAATGCTTGATGAGTATAAAGCCTATTCAAATGACCGGATTGAATATGAATTCTTTGATCCTTTTAGTCTGAATGACCCGGAACAGACCAATGCACTGCTGAAAGATTTGATGGCCAAAGGATTGGAAACAAGACAAATTTCCACTCAATCGCAAGAAGAATTTTCTCAAAAGATTTTGATAGCGGGGGCCGTATTCAATTATCACGATAAAGATATTGCGGCCAATTTTCTTCCAGAACAAAAACAAATGGGTGAAGATGCAGTGCAAACGGTTAATCATGGTATAGCCACATTAGAATACACATTATCAAACACCATCAGAAAACTGATGTTGCATCAAAAGCAAAAGATTGCCATCATCCGTGGACATGGTGAATTAAGTACGGCTCAGTTAGCCGATTTATCGGTGACTTTGCAAGATCAGCAATACGAACTTCAATTTATCAATCTGCCTTCTTTGCTGCACATATCCAATACTTTTGATGTAACTATTATAGCCAAGCCTACAAAAGCATTCAGCGAACAAGATAAATTCAAGATTGACCAATACATCATGAACGGAGGTCATGTATTGTGGCTGATAGATCCGATTTATGCTTCGCTCGACAGTTTGCTGGGCCGGCAAGCCCGGTCGTTCACGATAACAACCGATTATCCACTGAATCTGAAAACACAATTATTTCAGTATGGGGTGCGAATCAATTATGATTTGGTGCAGGACGAACGCTGTGCCGGTATTCCGCTT
>JAJRWN010000118.1 GCA_024276745.1 Bacteroidota bacterium | reverse complement strand
GTTCTGTGGCTTCAATTTAGAATCGATGGTAATTAGCCGGTTAAGGCTGTCATAATAATGCATCGGTCCGTACGATTTCTGTACATAAAAAGCACGACCATGAGTACCTTTTTTGAGAAAATACCTGCTGTCGATTGTTCTTTTTTCAATGATTTCTTCACAATCTTTACACTGGGCATTATCGGGCAAGCGACCATATTCAGGATGTAATTTAAAAGCATCGGAAGTTAATGAATCAAGATCAGCGCTTACCGACAGTGGATTTGTAGCACTAAAAGTGCTAAAGTTATAAGTATAGTTTTTTAGTGGTATTTGTGCCACGGCAAATAAAGTCGTGAACAGAAGCAGAAGAAGGGTACCTGTCTGTTTCATTATCTTTTATCTGATCAAAGTAATGTTTCCGTATTTTTTAATGATTTCGCCATCAATAGAAGTCGCTTTTACATAGTAGGTATAAGTACCCATGATTTGAGGTACACCTTTATACGAACCATCCCATCCTTTCGACAGATCATTAATCATACTTGCATCATCAGAGAACCAAATTTCTTCACCCCACCTGTTATAGATATATACTTCAAGGGTAGCAATATTAGATCCAAAGATATTAAGTAAATCATTATGACCGTCAGCATTAGGTGTAAAAGCATTGGGAATGGCAATAAAGACTTCACAGTTCTTATCATTCACATCAAAATAATGTAAATCATCACAAATTTTGTTGGGACTTAGAATAGTCACAAAATAAGTACCCGTATCATTAACCATGATTTTTTGAGTATTTGATCCTGTATTCCATAAGTATTGAACACCGCTGATACCGGCATCCAGCTCAACACTTTCGCCTGCACAGATGTTAAAACTATCGTTCAGTACAGTAGGATATTCTACATAAATAACCACCGTATCCTGGCTAGCGCAATTGGCCTGATTATTAACATTGAGGATATAGGTAGTTTGTATATTGGGAGAGAGTTTTACAGAATCCTTCAAACTAACGGTAGTTCCACCGGCAGACCATTGATAAAAACCTTCACCGGGTTTTGCATACAGGGTTATTTCATCACCGGCACAAATAGTAGTATCGTTACCGGCATGGGCATCGGGATAATCGTATACGGTAATTTGTTTAAAGCCATTATCAAGGCCACATTGGTTTAAAGCTGAGATACTGACAATATAGGTCCCAGCGGTATCCCAGTAGAATTGAGATACATTATTAGAGGTATCAACAAGGGTACCACCTCCGGCATCCCATTGATAATAAGTTACTTCCTGGAAAGGTACATGATAACCCACCGTATCGCCAACACAAACTCTTATGGGTCCGATGATATTAACATTCGGTGGAGTAAGTACTTTAATAGTTGTTTCAGCAGACCATGGACCGTAACATCCAAAATTGATTTCACGAACCTTAGCTACAAAAGTACCTGCAAAGCCACCGAAATTGATATAAATAGGATCGCCCGGCCAAATGAAAGGTGCATTATTACCAAATTGCCATTCGTATTGACTTTTTGAGTTAAAGGGAAGAAATAGGATATTTCCAACATCGCCCGAACACAAAGCAGAATCAGATGGAATTAAAATAGGGGCAATTTCGCTGGGAGCACCTATGGTTAGGTGAATCAAAGAACCGAGCAAATCGAAAGTAGCATTTGAGCTATCGGCTATAATTCTGATATAATACATTCCCGGAGCAAGCCCCATCGTTAACAATTGGGGTAAAGGTGGTGCATAAATGGTAAAAGTGTTTGATACCGTATCGTAACTGGCACCAAGGCCACCCACATTGAGTACCGCAAAATTTTGACTACTGTGAACTTCTATCGAAAATAAATTTCCATTAAAATATTTTGAATATGAATTATAGGTATTGATATCAACATCTATTGTGGTTGAATCGCCTGTTGATTCATTGATACAAAGATGAATATCCTGCATTTTATTGGTAGTAATATCGCATTCTTTAATACAAAACGGCCCCCAGGGAGAGCCAATAGCGGCAGGATCGGAAGAAATCACACGGATATAATAACCACAACCCGGAGGTACATTGGGAACCATACCACCTACAGAACCGGGAGGAATGGAAGGATATGCTTTTGAATCGGGCACACTACCGATAATACTTGGATTGGCAAAGCTACCGCTTGAATCAGAAAGTTGTGCAGTATATACATTATTGGGATTGTAAACACCGGTAGAATTAAAAGGAACGTCAATCACAGAGCCAATACAAACCGAATCGCCCCCCATGGTTACCACCGGCTGATGGGTTGTAATGATATTCGGACAATCTATAACCTCAAAGCAAGGTCCGGGTATTCCAAAAATAGCCGGTGCCGGAGATACCCGGTTCATCCGGATTCGATAACAAGTATCAGGTTGCGTTGTAGGTGGAATACCTACGGCAACAGCACCTTGGGTAAGAAAGGAATTAAAAGTAATAACACCCAAATTGGTCGGACTGCCAAAATTACCATTGCCATCAGAAAGTTCGTATTCATAAGTTCCGAAACATAAGGAATCGGACATGCTGAAAAATACAATCAGACTGCTTCCCCGGCAAACCGGATTTGGAATTACATTGGTAATACTTATATCTACCGGATGATTGACAGGATCGTAAGAACCCACAACAATAATATCATCGATAGACATTGAAGTATTAGACGTTCCGCCCAAGCCCGTATTCAACCAACGAAACCCAAACCGCAAATCTTCTACATTATCAAAAGCAGGATTTTGAATAATTTCATATTTCCAATGATTTTGATTGTTGTATTTTGTAGCTCCTGTTTTTACCCATGGACCTCCATCAACACTGTAATACACCTCACCATAAGCATTTGGTGCACCCTCACATAGAAAGAAAAAAGTAAGTTTTACGTCATAAATCGCTTTGGTACATATTCCGGAAGCCAATTCAACAAATTGATCGGATGGAGAAGTAGGATCGAAATTGGCATTGGCTATGCTGTTGGTATTCAGAGCTATTGAATCATGAATATGTAAATAGTTACTAAAAGGCGCATTGGCAATGGTACCGCTTACTGTACTATCTTCAGATAAGGTATTTAAATAAAGAGGAGTACCAATATACTCGTTGTTGATAATCCATTTATTGTTTCCTCCGGCTGTGCCCACTCCTCCCGTATTAAGGATAAAAGATGTGTTGCCCATATCAAAAGTCTCAGCAAACAACTGAATATTTTGAGCATTCAGTGAAAAATTAAAACAATTAATACTGATTACAATACAGGCAGTTAAAAGTCGTTTCATGCGGAAAATTGTAAGAGCCTTTAATGTTGATTACTATCTTAAGGAAGCTGTAATTATACTAAAAAAAAAGGGGATTGAGAAGTTCCTGAAGTATGAAATAAAAAAAAACCACTCAAAAGAGTGGTTTTTGCAAATAATCAGCGGTCCGGACGAGACTCGAACTCGCGACCTCCTGCGTGACAGGCAGGCATTCTAACCAACTGAACTACCGGACCAATTATCTATTAATCTTTTGTAAAAAGAACGATTTCTTTGCTTTTTGAGAAATGACTCTCTTTGGATTGCCCTTTCTCTCGTTTCAAATACTTCAAAATAAACTACTTTCCAAGGCCGCTTTCTAGATGTATACTTTGACATCCCTTCATTGTGTTGCCTTAATCTCTCATCTATATCATTGGTCTGGCCAATATAAAAACTATTGTCCTTTTCACTTTGCAATATGTATGTAAAATACTTTCCCATGCGTGACAGGCAGTCCCGAGCACTCGGGATAACCAAAGAACTACCGGACCAAAACAATATTTAAAGAACTTTTAGATGCAATTAATGATGCCCTATCAGTAAAAGCGATGCAAATATAATTGCTTTTTTATGAAATCATGATAAAGCAGGGAATGATTTTTTATTGAAAAAGTCGATATTTGCTACAGTAGATTATTTTAAAAACAGAAGATTGAATATGATTTACCTGGATTTTGAAGAACCGATAGCCAATTTAAACCAACAACTTGAAGAGATTCAACAAATTGCTGCAAAGGGAGATGTAAATGTTGATGCGTCCATAAAGGAATTAACAGAAAAGATTGAGCAAAAAAAGGCTGAGATTTATAGTGGTTTAAGTGGATGGCAAAAGGTGCAATTGTCACGACATCCTGAGCGACCATACACCATGTATTACATTGAACAAATGACTGATTTGTTTATAGAGCAACATGGAGATCGCATTATGCATGATGATAAAGCCATTGTCGGTGGTTTTGGTAAATTAGACAAGCAAACGGTCATGTTCATCGGTCATCAAAAAGGTGTAAATACCAAAATGCGGCAGTACAGAAACTTTGGTATGGCCAATCCTGAAGGATACCGGAAAGCATTGAGATTGATGAAACTGGCCGAAAAGTTTAATAAACCTATTATCAACTTAATTGATACACCCGGTGCTTATCCTGGGATAGAAGCTGAAGAACACGGTCAAGCAGAAGCCATAGCCCGGAATTTGTATGAAATGTTTGGGTTGAGGGTGCCTATAATATGCATTATCATAGGCGAAGGTGCATCGGGAGGAGCGCTTGGAATTGGTATTGGTGATCAGATTTATATGCTTGAAAATACCTGGTATTCGGTTATTTCGCCCGAATCTTGTTCATCCATATTGTGGCGTACCTGGGATAATAAAGAGCAAGCAGCAGAAAATCTAAAACTTACATCAGCCGATATGCTTAAATTTGGATTGGTTGACGGAATTATAGAAGAACCTTTAGGAGGTGCACATCACGACCCGGAAACAATGGCTTCCACCCTGAAAAAATATATCCTGGATCATTTGAAACCATTGTTGAAAATGGACCCGGATAAAAGAATAGAAAAACGGATTAAAAAATTTGAGCAAATGGGAATATTTAATAAAGGCCGCGAACCGGTTGCCAAGAAAAATACGGTAAAAACTAGTAAAAACGCTGCAATTAAATAATAAAATCAATGTGGCTACCTCATTCCATTAAATCATTTTTTTTTAATTATCACCTGAAGCAATTTCTCAAAACAAATTCAATAAAAAGAGAAACTGTATCATTGAACGATGCCAAAAGCATAGGCATTCTGTTTAATGCAACTACTACCGGAAATTTTGCTTCCATCCATCCACTTGAATTAGAATTAAAAAAATGGGTAAAAAAGTTTCGGTTTTAGGTTATCTCGATTTTAAACATATTGACGGTCATCCGGGGCATCCATATTTTTGCCGCAAAGATTTGAATTGGTATGGCAAACCTTTAAATAATTATCAGATCCGCGATTTTATCGAAAGCCCTTTTGATCTATTAATGAATATTTTTGATGAAATTGTTCCTCCACTGGAATATATTGCCTGTCATAGCCCCGCCAAATGCAGGATAGGAAAATATTTTGCAAATAAAGAATTTTGCAATGATATAATGGTGGATATTGGTACGAATCCGAAAGGCATTGAAAAATTAAGTGGACAGATATTGCATTATGCCAAAATGATTAACAACTAATGAAACAAAAATTACAAGGATGCGGTGTAGCATTGGTAAGTCCTTTTTTAGCAAATGGACAAATTGATTACCAAGGGCTCGAAAATTTGATATTGCATGTAATACGCGGAGGAGTAGATTACATCGTATCGCTTGGCACTACAGGTGAATCGGTAACGCTTTCAAAAAACGAACGGCAAGAAATTCTTTCTTTTACCATAAAAACTGCAGCCGGAAAAATTCCAATCGTTTGCGGTATTGGGGCCAACAGTACCGATGCTGTTATAAATCAGATACATACCATGAATCTGCAGGGAATAAGTGCTATATTATCGGTGAGTCCATACTACAATAAACCTTCACAAGAAGGCATTTACCGGCACTATGAAGTAATCAGCAAAGCGAGCCCATTGCCCATTATCCTGTATAATGTACCCGGAAGAACATCGAGCAATATAAGTGCAGAAACCACTTTGCGTCTGGCTCACGAATTTGATAATATTATTGGCATAAAAGAGGCATCAGGCAATCTGGTACAATGCATGCAAATCGTAAAAAACAAACCAGCCGATTTTTTAGTCATCTCCGGTGATGATGCACTGACTCTTCCTATGATGTCGTTTGGTGTCGATGGTGTAATATCGGTAATAGCCAACATGTATCCTGATGTGTATAGTGCTATGGTTAATCTGGCTGGAAAAGGAAAATTTGAGGAAGCCACAAAGCTTCATTTCAAACTGTTGCCGATTATAGATATGATTTTCCGGGAAGGGAATCCTTCCGGGGTAAAAGCAGGATTAGCTTTGCAGAATATTTGTTTACCGTATGTAAGATTGCCCTTAACGCAAATAAGCGAAAAACTGCTGAATACTTTAAATCAAGCAATTAAAGACCAAGGCCAATAGCCAAACCTAGCATTAAGCTTGCTGATAATAAACCCGTACAATGATTTCTATTTAAGGAGGCCATTCCCACGCTTAAGAATATCCATTCTTATCGCCTGAGCCAGTTTTTTCACCAATTGCATATTGTGTCTGATTCTTCTACCGGCAGTTTTATTGTTTTTATCGTAATACCTTAAGAAATCATCTTCAACTTCCGCAATTAATTGTTTCAGTTCGTGAACAGCTTCTTTCATAACCCGGATGCTTAGACTTTGGCAAAGGTCTCGGTATCGTAAACACCACTTTCAAGTTTTTCTTTTACAGCAGAAAAAGCAATAAGGGTTTCTTCAATATCCTGATCGGTATGTGAAGCCGTAGGGATAATACGAAGCATTAACTGACCTTTGGGTATCACCGGATAGGTAACCACACTACAAAAGATATTATAGTTTTCGCGTAAGTCGAAAATTAATTGAGTGGTTTGTGGTATTCCTCCATAGAAATAAACAGGAGTAACCGGAGTGTTTGTAGCGCCAATATCAAAACCTCTTTCTTTCAATCCCGATTGTAATTTATGTACGTTATGCCACAATTTATCTTTCAGTTCAGGATGTGTTATCAAGAGTTCGAGGCGTTTCAGATTTCCAATAACGATAGGCAAAGGAACCGATTTGGCAAAAACCTGAGAACGGATATTGTATCTAAGATATTCAATAACCTGTTCGTCACTGGCCAAAAAAGCACCAATGCTACCCATAGATTTGGCAAAAGTAGAAAAGTAAATATCGATTTTATCTTGCACGCCTTGATGTTCACCGGTACCTGCACCTGTTTTTCCCATTGTACCAAAACCATGCGCATCATCAACGAGTAAACGAAAATGAAATTTCTTTTTTAACCGAACAATTTCTTTTATTTTTCCCTGATCACCACCCATACCAAAAACGCCTTCGGTAATAACCAGAATAGCACCATCGCTATTTTTCACAAGCGCTTCGGCATGTTTGAGTTGTTTTTCTAAGTTTTCAATATCATTATGAGCAAAAACGTAGCGTTTACCCTGATGCAAACGGACTCCGTCAATAATGCATGCATGCGATTCTGAATCGTAAACAATTACATCTCTGCGATCAACCAAAGCATCGATAGCTGAAGACATGGCCTGATAGCCGTAATTGACCAACAAACCGGCCGGTTTTTTTACAAATTCAGCCAACTGATTTTCAAGTTTTTCGTGATATTTCGTTTCACCCGACATCATCCTTGCACCCATTGGAGTTCCAAGACCCCATTCTTTTGCTGCTTCGGCATCAGTTTTTCTAACTTCAGGATGATTGGCCAATCCCAGATAATTATTTAAACTCCAAACAATCCGTTCCTTACCTCGAAACATCATGCTATTTGCAATTTCTCCTTCCAGCTTAGGAAAGGTAAAATATCCATGGCCCACAACCCAATATTGTCCT